>CAYTXN010000176.1:0-7006 GCA_964441195.1 uncultured Limnohabitans sp. | reverse complement strand
CTTCCTTTCAAGACAAGCTTCTCAATTCCAAGCTTTTCTGCAAGCCAACGTAAACGAACTGTCTCCATCAAGTCACTGACTGCCTGTGGAAATGGTCCGAATCGATCCTGAATCATTAGCGAAAATTTCTCCAGTTCTTCTTCATTTTTAATTCCATCTAGTTTAGAGTATAGTCCCAGGCGCTCACTGATATTGGTCACATATTCTTCCGGAATGAGTAGCTCCAAATCCGTCTCAATTGTGCAATCTTGAACCAGCACCTTGACCTTTTGTACTAGGTCAGTTTCAAAAAGTGCAGCAAACTCATTTTCCTTCAATTCCTGAACTGCTTCATCCAGTATTTTATGATACATTTCAAAGCCCAAATCGGTTATAAATCCGCTTTGCTCAGCGCCAAGTAAGTTGCCCGCCCCTCGAATGTCTAGGTCTTTCATAGCTACCTTGAATCCGTCTCCCAAATCAGAAAATTCTTCTAAAGTTTGAAGCCGTTTTCTGGCTTCGGCTGTCAAACCGGACAAAGGACTGGTCAGGAGATAACAAAATGCTTTCTTATTGCTTCTTCCCACTCGACCTCGCATCTGATGGAGATCGCTCAGACCGAACATGTGTGCTCGGTTGATAATGATTGTGTTTGCATTGGGGATATCCAATCCCGACTCAATAATATTGGTGGAAACCAAGACATCGTACTCATGATTGATAAAATCGACCATGACTTTTTCAAGCTTTTTCCCATCCATCTGACCATGTGCACCGATTACTCGGGCTTCTGGGACCAGCTTCATGATCAGATTTGCTATGCTATCGATCTCACCAACTCTATTGTGAACAAAGAAAACTTGGCCGCCTCGTCTCAATTCATAAGCAACTGCATCGCGGATGACTTCTTCCTGAAATGTCTGCACTTCAGTCGTCACAGGCTGACGGTTGGGTGGGGGAGTGGCAATCACTGATAGATCCCTAGCTCCCATCAGCGAGAAGTGCAGTGTCCTAGGAATGGGAGTTGCCGTCAAGGTCAGCACATCTACATTGACTCGCAAATTTTTGAGCTGATCTTTGGTTTTTACGCCAAACTTTTGCTCCTCATCGATGATTAGAAGACCGAGATCTCTAAATACAATGTCTTTATTCACGATTTTATGCGTGCCCACTAAAATGTCGATTTCTCCTGTTTTGACTTGGGCCACGATTTCCTTGATTTCTTTTGCGGTGCGAAAGCGATTGATGTATTCCACTTTGACGGGCAAGTCTTCCAATCGCTCGCTGAATGTATGAAAATGCTGCATGGCCAAAATGGTCGTAGGAACCAAAATGGCGACTTGTTTCCGATCATTGACGGCTTTGAATGCCGCTCGGATCGCGACTTCAGTTTTCCCAAAACCGACATCTCCACATACCAAACGGTCCATGGGGTACGACTTTTCCATGTCGGATTTTACATCAAAGGTGGCCAATGCTTGGTCTGGGGTATCTTCATAAATAAAGGAGGATTCCAGCTCCACTTGCAAAACTGAATCTCTCGAAAAAGCAAATCCAGGAGCGGTCCTTCGCTTAGCATAGAGGTTAATCAAATCCTTTGCAATGTCCTTGACTTGCTTTTTGACTCTGGATTTTTTATTGTCCCACTCGGGCGAACCGAGTTTCGACATGGAAGGGACTTGACCTTCCTGGCCAGAGTATTTCGAAATCTTGTGAAGCGAATGAATGTTGACATACAACAAATCATCATCTCGAAAGATCAAGCGAACGGCTTCCTGCATCTTGCCACTGACATCCACACGCTCCAAACCGGCAAACCTTCCCACACCGTAATCTACGTGTACAATGTAATCGCCAGGATGAAGGGACTTGAGCTCCTTAATCGTCAATGCCTTCGATTTACTGGCTTTTACCCTCGATTTGTACCTGTGAAAACGCTCGAAAAGCTGATGATCCGTATAGCAAACGATTTTCCCCTGCTTGTCCACAAATCCTTCCCGTAAACCCAAAAGCATGCTTTGAATCTGAAGAGTAGGGTCCAATTCATGGAATATTCCAAACAGCCGATCTATTTGCTTTTCATTTTCGGCTGTGATCAAATTGGTGAAGCCCTGCTTTTCGTTTTCAGATAGATTGGTGACGATCAAGCCAAAATTTTTATTGAATGATTGTTGGGGTTGACTTTCCCAAGTCACCTTATTTTCAGTTTTTAAATAGAATTGTCTACCAAATTCAACTGTAGAGAAACCTTTGATCGCTTCAGCAAAGTCGATTCCTCTGTCGAATAAATCAGTTGGCTTCAACAAAAGATTTTCTGCATGCGATTTGGAAACGATCTGTGTGAATGCCTGTTCAGCTTTGTGAAAAGACTCATCCATCACATCCGAAGTCAGTTGGAAATCCTTGATCCAGATGATGGAATTGTCTGGAAGAAATCCCAGGAATGACTGTCTGACTTCCTGAAGGAGTTTGGTTTGGACATTTGGAATCAGGGAAATTAACTCCACACTAGCGATCGAAAGCTGAGTCTCAGGGTCAAAAGTTCGGATACTCTCTATTTCCTTCCCAAAAAGCTCCAGGCGGTAAGGATGCTCATTACTGAAGGAAAATACATCTAAAATTCCTCCTCGAATCGCAAACTGGCCAGGTTCGTAGACAAAGTCAGTACGTTCAAAATCATAGCTGGCGAGGACCTCGGACACAAATTCCATATCCACCGACTCTCCCACTCGAACAGAAAAGGTGTTATCTACGAGTGATCGTTTGTTGATCACCTTTTCATAGAGTGCTTCCGGATAGGTGATGAGGATGCGCGAATTGCCTTTTGTTTCCAAAATCTGATTCAAAATCTCCGCCCGCATCAGCACATTGGCATTGTCTATTTCATCATATTGATAAGGACGTTTGAAGCTCCCCGGAAAAACCATGTATTGTTCCGTCTGGAGAAGATTTTGAAGATCTGAATTCAAATAAGCTGCTTCTTCTTTGTCTTGAGCAATGATTAGATGGAAGCCGCCATTTTTCTCAAAAAATGAGGCTAAAAGGACCATGTCAAGGCTACCGGAAAGACCTCTAAGCTGCAATTTGAACTTTTCGGTGGAAGCCAGCTGATGTGCAAGCGTCTGAAAAATGGGGTCGGACTGGTATATGTTTAGAAAGGACTGACGATCCAAAGCAGGATAGGTTAGGAGAAAATAAGAAGGTGCAAATTTAGGTTTTTTTGACCTTTTTCGGGTTACTGCCTCAGTATTTGATAATTTTCTGAACCAAGCACCCTTCAAAATGTTTTTGATTAAATGAATCGTACCAAAGAACCTCAATCTTGGTTTCAGCGGTTGGAAAACTTCCACCCTTATGAAACGCTGCTTTACCTAGGAATGCTGGGGAGCGGATTGATTTTTTTGTTTTTGGTGGTGGCGTTTATTTCCTCAGGCCTGAATCAGCTAGAAGGATTGAATCACCGAATTCCTGTCGCCTTCCTGATTTCCACTTTTATGTTGATCCTGTCCGGCTATACAGCCACACAAATGAGGCTTCATTACCAGGAAGAAAACATTCCTAAACTGGAAAGTTCGCTCCGAAATACCTTTATGCTAGGTTTAATTTTTACCATTCTTCAATTTGCAGGTTGGAAGGAATTGACAGACATGGGGATCAATTTTACAGGACTTCCAAGTGGAAGTTTTCTTTATTTGCTTTCGGGGATTCATATTTTCCACCTTTTGGGAGCGATGATTTTTGCGATCATTCTTTTACTTCAGCTGCGCAAAACTCAGGAAGATGGCATCCGCAAATTGATTTTGGTGACCAATCCATTTGAAAAAATGCGAATTCGTCTTTTTACAGTCTATTGGCATTTTATGGATGCGATTTGGCTTGTTTTATTTTTTCTCTTTATTCTAAGTTTCTGATGAAGATCCAACTTGAAACACCCGTCGAAAAAGGTTTTTTGGACGTCAAAGCTGGATTCAATGAATCGCTATTTAAAAAGCTTAGTCCGCCCTTTCCTCCCGTCAAATTACTTCGCTTTGATGGATCTCGAAAGGGGGATTTGGTCACGCTAGAGCTGAATTTTATCTTTTTCAAGCAAAAGTGGACAAGTGAGATATCTGAGGATAAGACAACAGATTTGGAGTTTTACTTTATTGACCAAGGAGTGGAATTACCTTTTTTCCTGAAAAAATGGACGCATAAGCATCGGGTGATTTCTACTGGGATAGGTTCTGTTATTCGAGATGAAATCGAATATGAGGCACCGCTGGGGATTTTGACATTCCTTCTTTATCCGGCCCTTTGGCTTCAGTTTGCTTTCAGAAAGCCGATTTATAAAAAGATTTTTAATAGGTCTGCAACGAACTGAGATTTTCGCAATTTTCAATTCGGCAGTCTCCATACAGTACTAAAGAGTGACTGGTGATTTTTGATTGGAATTCCCTACCCATAGATTCCTTAATCTCATTGATTTTAGGATCGGAAAATTCCCGGATCTTCTGACACTGATTACAGACATGATGATCGTGATGTTTGTAGGTCAATGCCTGTTCGTAGAGCGCAACTTTGTCTTTAAACTGATGTTTAACAGCCAGCCCACTTTCTACAAGCAGATCGAGCGTATTATATATTGTAGCTCTACTGATCGTGTAGCCTTTATTTCTCATTTTCAAAAAAAGCCCTTCTACATCGATATGCTCATCTTCGGGCAGAATGTACAGCTCATCAATAACAGAAAATCGCTCCGGTGTTTTTCTGTTACCTTGTTTGATCAGGAAGTTTTCGAATATCTTTTTCGCTTTATCTATAAGAGCGGTATCTGCCATGTCTGGTCTGAGGATTAATAATTAAAGATGACGTATTCCGATATTTTTGACAAATCGAGCAGGAACATCAAAGGCAATTTGGTTTCAGTCTAAATTAGCCAAAGAATTCTTATGACTAATCTAACATTCGTATATAGATTTTGAGTTTAAGGTATTAGAACGTTAAAATAAATCTCTTTAACTTCTGACTGAGATTGCCCAGCCCAAATGATCTGTAGAAAGTTAATCCTCTTCCTTTTCTTGAATCTGAGTTTTTCTGGCTTGTTGCCCGGACAAGTACCTGGATTTTTTATGAAAGAAGATGTTAGAAAAGTCAGGGTTCCATTCTACAGCTCCAACAGTCTCATTATTCTTCCTATCTCGGTTAATGGAAACTTTCCAATAAATTTCCTTGTCGACACTGGAGTTCGTTCAAATATTCTTTTTAGTAAGACACTTGGTGATGCTTTAGGTTTAGAGTACACCCGAAGATTGAGCATTGCCGGTGCAGATGGGGCTACAGTCATCATGGCACAAGTTTCTCCTATCAATTCGCTGGATTTAGGGCCCATTGAAGGGAAACTTCAAAGTTTGTTAGTCCTAGAGCAGGATTTTTTTGAATTAGAATCGGTGATAGGAGTTCCTGTTTACGGGATTATTGGTTATGAATTTTTTAAGTTTAACCCTGTAAAGATTAACTATGACGAAGGTCATATAGATTTTTATAGAGAAAAGTCCCTGAAATGGCGACCTCCATTTTATCGGAAATTGGATATATCTATAGAAGAAAACAAGGCCTACATTAATGCGAAGATTAAACAGAAAAGAGGACCCAATCTTGAGGCAAAATTGTTAATCGATACAGGTGCCAACCATGGATTACTGCTAAATCAAGAGACTTCCGAAGCCATAAGGATGCCACCTGTTTTTATAGAATCACAACTTGGGCAATCGCTAGGAGGGGTACTGTATGGTTTTATTGGAAGAGTCAATTCCCTTAGCCTCAAAGGACTAACTATGAAGGAGGTGCTTACCTCATATCCCGAGCTCAATACGTTCAGCGAAGTCATCAAAGCCACCGGAAGACAAGGTAGTTTAGGAGCAGAGGTGTTGGGAAGAACCAAGTTGATTTTGGATTATCCTCGAAGCAAAGCCTTGATTAAGAAGGGAGAAAATTTCTACGCTCCATTTGAATTTGACATGAGTGGCTTGATACTTAAAAAAATTCCAAATGATGAGATCAGATACTATGTGAGTGAGGTTAGACTTGGTTCACCTGCTTACAAAACTGGAATTTTGCCCCAAGATGAAATTTTGAGCATCAATAAAATTCCCACATTTCTATGGGAGCTTTCGGATATTTTCAAGCTGCTCCGCTCTGAAGAAGGAAAGGAAATTCAGCTGGAAATGAGACGATATCAAGGCAATGACATTACCAATTACAACGACTACAAGGTGAGTATTTTTCTCAAAAAGCAGATTTGATATATCCTTTTGCAAAAGATAATTTGGATACCTTTGACTTAGGATTCAAACACAATTTCTAGAAATCCGTGTAAAAACTCGATTTAAACACAACCTAACAACTATGAAAAAATTTCTCATCCCTGTTGCAATTATTGCTGTTTTGGGTATTTATCTATACACCAAGGCTGTGGGAAGTTACAACCAATTTGTCCAGTCAGAGGAGCAAGTCAACGGACAATGGGCTGAAGTCGAAACTCAATACCAGCGTCGGGCTGACCTGATCCCAAACTTGGTCAATACGGTCAAAGGCTATGCGGAATTTGAGCAAGAGACACTTACTGGGGTTATTGAAGCGCGCTCCAAAGCTACCTCCATGACCATCGATCCTACGAATTTGACACCTGAAAATCTTGCTCAATTCCAGCAGGCGCAGGATCAACTTTCCGGAGCTTTGAGTCGATTATTGGTAACAGTGGAACGCTATCCTGACTTGAAAGCCAACCAGAACTTCCTTGAACTTCAAGCCCAATTAGAAGGAACTGAGAATCGAATTGCAGTAGCGCGACGAAATTTCAATGAATCCGTAGTAGCATACAATGCCAGCATTCGTACTTTCCCGAATAACATCTTTGCTGGTTGGTATGGTTTTGAAACAAAAGGCACATTCAAAGCTTCTGAAGGAGCTGAAAATGCACCAACAGTACAATTCTAATTATGGCTGAAAAATTATTTTCTCCGGAGGAAAAAGCTCAGATCACAGCTGC
>CAYTXN010000175.1:0-7037 GCA_964441195.1 uncultured Limnohabitans sp. | reverse complement strand
TTACCGGAGGTAAAACCTACCATGATGTGACACATGATGTGTCCCGTCAGGTAGAGGGAAAACCTTCCATGCTTTGGTTTTTGGCTTTCCTTACAGCAGCCGGAGTTCTAGCACTTGGTTCGATTGCCCTTATTGCCACGCTCTGGGAAGGGATTGGCATGTGGGGTCTTAATAAGACTGTAGGCTGGGCTTGGGATATCACCAACTTCGTATGGTGGGTTGGTATTGGTCACGCAGGTACTTTGATCTCAGCAGTATTGTTGCTTTTCAGACAAAAGTGGAGAACGTCTATTAACCGTGCAGCAGAAGCGATGACCATCTTCGCCGTAATTTGCGCAGCGATGTTCCCGGTGATCCACATGGGCCGCCCTTGGTTGGGAGCTTATTGGGCACTTCCACTTCCAAATACTTTCGGTTCGCTTTGGGTAAACTTCAACTCCCCGCTTCTTTGGGACGTTTTCGCTATCTCTACTTACTTCTCAGTTTCTTTAGTGTTCTGGTACATCGGGTTGATTCCTGATTTTGCTACGATCCGAGATAGAGCAACTGGATTAAGAAAAACTATTTACGGAGCACTTTCATTCGGTTGGGATGGCGCTGCAAAAACTTGGATGCGTTACGAATCTGTATCGCTTATTCTTGCAGGTTTGGCTACACCACTTGTACTTTCTGTACACACGATCGTATCCTTTGACTTTGCAACGTCAGTAATTCCAGGATGGCACACCACGATTTTCCCTCCATACTTCGTTGCTGGAGCGATTTTCTCAGGTTTTGCGATGGTTTTGACCTTGATGATCATTACCAGAAAAGTATTCAAACTGGAAGATTACATCACGATTGGACACATTGAATTGATGAATATTGTAATCATCATCACAGGTTCGATTGTAGGTATCGCTTACATCACGGAATTCTTCATTGCTTGGTATTCAGGAGTGGAAGCAGAGCAATATGCATTTATCAACCGTGCTACCGGACCTTACTGGTGGGCATACTGGTCAATGATGACTTGTAATGTTATTTCTCCACAGCTATTCTGGATCAAGAAAATCAGAACTTCTATCATTGCGACTTTTGCCTTGTCAATTGTTGTGAATATCGGAATGTGGTTCGAGCGATTTGTTATCATCGTGACTTCGCTTCACAGAGATTACCTTCCATCTTCTTGGGCGATGTTCTACCCAACTTGGGCTGATGTCGGAGTTTACCTCTTTACTTTTGGATTGTTTTTTACCTTATTCTTCTTATTTGCGAAGTTCTTCCCGGTAATCAACATGGCTGAAGTGAAGTCTGTATTGAAATCTTCATCTGAAAAAGTGCATAAATAATCATGGAAAGAGACACACATTTTATCTTGGGAGTGTACGACGATGAGGACGTATTGCTTCACGCAGTAGAAAAAGTAAGAAGTACAGGTGTAAAAATTCATGAAGTATTTTCTCCTTATCCAGTTCATGGATTGGAGGATGTACTTGGATACAAAAGAAGTCGTCTACCGATTGCTGCTTTTCTATTTGGATTGTTAGGAACGACCTTGGCGATGACCATGCAGTTTTACATGATGCGCTTTGATTGGCCGATGATCATCGGTGGTAAAGATTATGCAGCATTTCCTGACTTTATTCCAGTTGGATTTGAAATGACAGTTCTTTTGGCAGCTTTTGGTATGGTCGGTGTTTTCATGATCAGTTCTAATCTGAAGCCTTGGGCACAACCAAGAATCTTTGATGTTAGATCTACTGACGATAAGCATATCATGGCGATTGATCTAGCGAATAACAGTACAATGGAAGTGGAAAAGATCAGAGAGATCCTTGCTTCTTCTGGTGCTACTGAGATAAATAAAAAAAGTTTTGAATAGAAAATCCGGATATATGAATATTGCAAAAGCATTAATTTTCGGAGGTTCTGCCTTGGCTATTTCAGTTTTGGCTGGATGTAGGGCTGGCGGTGAAAACCAAGGGCTTGAATTTGCTCCTCAGATGTATCATTCAGTCGCGTATGAGCCTTTGACTCAGATCAAAGACGAATCTCAAGGTAGTTGGCTTTCCAATCGTGAAGATGGTAAAGGCGAATTTTACAACTCAAATGAACATAACCCTTATGGTATGAACATGAGAGAGCCTGTTGCTAACACAGTTCCAAGAAATAAGCAAGGCTATCTACCTTATAGATTGAAGGCTTTCGAACTTGAGCCTGCTGCTTTGATCGAAAACCCAGTCGAATCTTCGGATGCTGTTTTGAAAGATGGAGAAGCACTTTACCTGCAATATTGCAATGCTTGTCATGGCAAAGGTGGTATGGGAGATGGTAAAGCCGGTGAAGTTCTAGGTGGTGTAGCCAACTTAACAGGGGGGGCTTACATCAATTTGCCAGAAGGTCATATTTTCCACGTGATTACCAAAGGAAAAGGCAGAATGCTACCCCATGGTTCTCAGATTCCTGAAGAGAGTAGATGGAAAATCGTTCACTATGTTAAACAAGTTATCCAAGGTCAAGGAACGGCAGCTGCTCCTGCAGCAACTGTAGACTCAACTGCGGTAGCACAAGTAACCCCAGCTAACTAATCATGGCTCATCACGGCGAACAACATTATAATTTGGACCAGCGGTTTGACTTTACTGCTGCCACCAAGAAGTCAATCATGACTGTTCTGGTCATTGGTGCAATCCTTTTGGGGATTGGTATTGTATTGGCAATGACTGGCGGAGGCCACGAAGAAGCTGGTGAAGCTGGTGGGCATGCTTTTCATTGGTATGAAAGGCTCTACGCCAATCTTTGGATCAACAATGTGTACTTCACGGGAATTGCAATTGTAGGGGTTTTCTTCTTTGCAATTCAGTTTGCAGCCCAGGCTGGATGGTCAACACCACTTTTGAGAGTAATGCTTTCATTCGGATACTGGCTTCCATTTGCTGGTATTTTGATGCTTGCAACTTTCTTTTTGGCAAATCATGATCTTTTCCACTGGACTCACTCTTATCTATTTGATAAAAATGATGCGCAGTACGACTCAATAATTGACGGAAAGGGAGCCTTCTTTTTCTGGCCTATGGAAAAAGGAACTTTCCCAATTTTCTTTATTTTCAGAATGGTTCTGTTCTTTGGAATGTGGGTGTTTTTCTTCAATAAGTTCCAAAAAATCAGTGATCAGGAAGACCAATTAGGAGGTAACTCTTATTGGTTCAAAATGAGAAGTTGGTCAGCGTTTTTCCTAATTTTCTTTGCAGTTTCCTCATCGATCTCCGCTTGGGATTGGGTGATGTCTATTGACACCCACTGGTTCTCAACCTTGTTTGGATGGTATGTTTTTGCTTCTTGGTTTGTATCAGGATTAGCAGCGATTACGCTTTTAACCATTTTCTTAAAAAGTCAAGGTTACCTGGAAATGATCAACCAAAACCATATCCACGATATGGGTAAATTTATTTTTGGTTTCTCAATCTTCTGGACCTACCTCTGGTTTTCTCAGTTTTTGTTGATCTATTATGCCAACATACCTGAAGAATCAGTTTACTTTATTGAGAGGTTGACAAGTGACGTGTATGGACCGTTCATTTTTGTAAACTTAGGTCTAAACTTCTTCCTTCCCTTCCTTGTTCTTATGACAAGAGATTCAAAAAGACATGGTGTCTTCCTTAAGTTAGTTTGTACCATTCTTTTGGTAGGACACTGGATCGATTTCTTCTTGATGGTGCAGCCGGGAACTCTAGGACACAATGGAGGGATTGGATTTATGGAAGTAGGAATGTTCCTAGTATTTGGTTCCGCGGTGGCGTTGGTAGTGTTAGGAGGTCTGGCGAAGAAAAACCTGATTGCGAAAAATCACCCAATGCTTGAAGAAAGCTATCATCATCACATTTAATTAATTATCCGAAAAAACTAAGATATGTACGGATTTCTGATTGGAGTAGGGGTTTTACTGTTGTTATCCATCATTTGGATGGTCTACAGAATTCAAACCTTGGTTTCTGTTGTAAAGGGTTCAGATAAAAAGATTGCATCAGGTAGTAATAAAGTTAATGCGATTCTCTTTGTTTTGTTCCTTGTGGGTACCACCATTTTGATGTTCTGGTATTCGATTAAAGAGTTTGACAACTATCAACTTCCTATTGCTTCGGAACACGGAGTCGTCACTGACAAATTGTTCTGGATTACTATGGCTGTTACTGGGATAGTTTTCTTGATTACTCACGTTTTGCTTTTCATTTTCCCATATAAGTATCAATATAAAGAGAATAGAAAAGCTGCCTTTTATCCCGATAACAACAAACTCGAAGTTATTTGGACGATCGTTCCAGGTATAGTGCTTGCCGGTCTAGTAATCTCCGGTTGGATGGCCTGGTCGGATATCACAAAACCAGCTCCTGAAAATGCGCATGTTGTTGAAATCATGGGATATCAATTTGCTTGGGAAATCAGATATCCTGGCAAAGACAATGTCTTAGGTGATTATGATTACCGATTGATTACAGCTTCCAATTCCCATGGGATTGATTTTACTGATAATAACTCCATTGATGATTTTCCATCTCCGAAGGTGGTAATTCCAAAAGGTGAACCTGTTCTTTTCAAAATCAGAGCACGTGATGTATTGCACTCTGTTTTTGCACCACACATGAGATTGAAAATGGATGCAGTTCCAGGTATGCCAACTCGTTTTTGGTTCGTTCCTACAAAGACAACAGAGGAAATGAGAACGGAATTGAATGATCCGGAATTTGAATATGAAATCGCCTGTACTGAAATTTGTGGGCGTGGGCACTTCTCTATGCGGAAGGTGATAGAAGTGGTAGAGCCTGAGGCTTACCAAAAGTGGTTGGTAGAACAGAAAACTTTCATACAGCAAAACCCAGCTTTAGCTGAAGGTTTATCCGCTGAGATGAAAGAACTGGCAGAGATTCAAATTAGAGAAAGTAAAAAATAAAATTATAAGTTATGGCAACAGCATCTGTAGCACATCATGACGAAGCAGCTCACGATCACCATGAGCATCATGATAATTTTATAACAAAATATATCTTCACCCAAGATCATAAAATGATCGGGAAGCAATTCTTGATTACTGGTATGTTCTGGGCGATCATAGGTGGATTTTTATCTATCCTATTCAGATTGCAGCTAGGTTTTCCAGATATGAATCTGGAATTTCTGCGGCCACTTTTAGGTGGTTGGATAGATGAGACTGGTGCATTAGATCCTACATTTTATCTTGCTTTAGTTACGATGCATGGTACCATCATGGTATTCTTTGTATTGACAGCAGGGCTAAGTGGTACATTTTCTAATTACCTGATTCCACTTCAAATCGGTGCCCGAGATATGGCGTCCGGCTTTATGAATATGCTTTCATACTGGTTCTTCTTTTTATCCGGTGTGATCATGTTTATTTCCCTTTTCTTAAAAACAGGTCCTGCTGCTGGGGGCTGGGTAGTTTATCCTCCGCTTTCTGCACTGGAGCAAGCAATCCCTGGATCTGGTTTGGGTATGACCTTGTGGTTGATTGCGATGACTTTCTTCATTGCATCCTCTCTTTTGGGAGGTATCAATTACATTACAACGGTAATTAACCTTAGAACTAAGGGTATGTCTTTTTCAAGACTTCCTCTTACCATTTGGGCATTCTTCTTAACAGCGGTAATTGGACTTCTTTCATTCCCTGTTTTGTTTGCCGCGGCTCTATTGCTTGTATTTGATAGAAGTTTTGGAACATCTTTTTACCTTTCTGATATCTATATTGGAGGAGAAGCTCTTCCAAATACTGGTGGTAGCCCAGTTCTTTACCAGCATTTGTTTTGGTTCTTAGGACACCCTGAGGTATATATTGTATTGCTTCCTGCATTGGGTATTACATCTGAGGTAATTGCGACCAATTCAAGAAAGCCAATCTTCGGTTACAAAGCGATGATTATTTCGATGCTTGGAATTACCATTCTTTCATTCATCGTATGGGCTCACCACATGTTTGTCTCAGGAATGAATCCCTTCTTAGGATCAATCTTCATGTTCTTGACATTGATCATTGCAGTGCCTTCGGCTGTAAAGGTGTTTAATTACTTGACCACACTTTGGCGAGGTAATTTGATCTTCACCCCTGGAATGCTATTTTCCATCGGTCTGGTTTCTTTCTTCATCTCCGGTGGTCTTACAGGTATTTTCCTAGGAAACTCTGCTATTGACATTCAATTGCACGATACCTATTTCGTAGTAGCCCACTTTCACTTGGTGATGGGGTCAGCCTCATTCTTCGGTTTGATGGCGGGTGTATACCACTGGTTCCCTAAGATGTTTGGAAGAATGATGGATGCCAAATTGGGTTACATTCACTTCTGGTTGACATTCACTGGAGTTTACTTGGTATTCTTCCCTATGCACTACATTGGTATTGCAGGTTTTCCAAGAAGATATTATTCATGGACGAATTTTAGCTTTGCAGATATGTACACTGACCTCAACATGTTTGTATCAGTAGCTGCAATTATCACATTTGCTGCTCAGTTTATTTTTATCTTCAACTTCTTCTACAGCATGTACAGAGGAAGAAAAGCTTCCTTGAATCCTTGGAGATCAAATACGCTAGAGTGGACTACTCCTCTTCATCCTGGACATGGTAACTGGCCAGGTGAAATCCCAACAGTGTACAGATGGCCTTATGATTACTCCAAGCCAGGAGCACCAGAGGACTTCATTCCCCAGACTGTTCCTCTTTCTGCCACGCCAGAATCTAACCTTCCTCATGAGCAAGAAATGGTGAAGATCGAAATGGAAATCATGAAAGATGAGTCTGAGGTTTTGGTAGCAAATGAGTCCAAACACTAAAAATTCGATAAATAGCTTTCGTCGAGTTTCTACACTCACGGTGATTGCTGTTTATCTTCTAATACTGGTTGGTGGGATAGTACGAAGTACAGGTTCAGGAATGGGCTGTCCCGATTGGCCTAAATGTTTTGGGAGTGTGATTCCGCCGACAAGCGTGGATCAGCTCCCAAAAAATTATCAGGAGATTTATCTTCAACAAAGAATTGCTAAAAACG
>CAYTXN010000174.1:0-7083 GCA_964441195.1 uncultured Limnohabitans sp. | reverse complement strand
GCTTGTTTATTTTGATTTCAAAGATTCAATCACCTCTCCGCAACTCCCCCTTGAATTACAATTTCTATCGGGAATAGAAATGCTTGACAAAGGGGGTAAGCCAGTCCCGAACTTGATTCGGGAGGGGATTTGTTTCTCCGACTATTTTTCGACTCCTCCTCGGCACTTACCTCCTTTTCCTCACAATAATGCTGCGCCGAGGTTGAACATACGTGATTATTTTGGCCTGGGGTTAACACCCCAGGCTACCCATTTGGCGTACCTACGGCACGCTTTGAGTTACCAAAACTTACGTAATTCTCCTTTTTGCCTTGCCAGCAGACCGGTTTTTGTCTACAAAGCCATGTGTAGAGGGCGCGGTGGGCCGACGTGGCAGCGGGCCAGCGTTTGGGCTTGCGGGCGGAAGCTTTTTTGCGTCAAGGGGGAGTGAGCGTTAAGAAACAGTCCGGTGGACTGTTTTAGTGAGCTGCCAGCTTGCAGGGCTGCAGCTTCATTCGTCCATTAAATCTTGCGTTACTTTTTGCCCCACAAAAAGTGACATAAAAAGAACAACAACGGAGGACCTAAAGAGGTCTCAAATCATTCCGCCGCAACTCCCCCTTGAACTCTGAACCTTTGAACCCTGAACTATTAACCACCAAACCTTCCATTTCCATTGCGCTTGAATTGTGTCATGCAAAAGGACAAAGAAAAAACATCTCCTTATTAAGATTGATTAAAAATAATTTGTTTAGAATGATTCTAAGTAATAGGTTTGTGCCATCAAATTTTAATCATGATGAATCGCAAATCTTTACTTCTTATTCTTGCTTTTACAGCTATTAGTTTTTGGACCTATGCTCAGACAGGAATCCTCAAAGGCCAAGTGACCACCTCGGATAACCAATCACTGGAATTCGTCAATATAGGAATTCAGGGGCTGTCCAAAGGTTCTACCACCGACCGATATGGTAGGTATGAAATCAAAAATGTAGAACCCGGCACTTATACTGTTTTTGCTTCTTTTGTGGGACTCGAGAAACAGGAACAAATTATCTCAATAAAGGCAGGGGAAACAGTAATCTTAAATTTTAATGTTAAGGAAAGTTCCACAGACCTCACTGAGGTGGTGGTTACTGACTTTTCCTCCAACAGATTTTATTCTGATTCCAGCTTTACGGTCGGCAAATTGCCGCTGAGGGATCTCGAAAATCCTCAGGTGTATAATTCCATTTCCGGAAAGTTGCTTCGTGAACAGGTAGTCACCAACATGAATGATGCGATCAAAAATGCAACAGGTGTTACCCGGCTTTGGGAGTCTACAGGTAGGGGAGGAGATGGTGCGGAATACTATTCGATGCGTGGATTTTCCATCCAACCAACTCTCATCAATGGTATGCCGAATGTCAATAATGGTGCCTTGGATCCTGCTAATATTGAAACTATTGATGTGATCAAGGGACCATCAGGAACCCTGTTCGGCAGCGCTGTGATTTCCTACGGAGGATTAATCAATATCACCACCAAAAAACCCTTCGATCTTTTCAAGGGTGAAGTAGGCTTTATCACAGGCAGTTTTGGGATGAACAGACTTACCGCTGATGTCAACGTGCCAATCACTGAGTCTACGTCCATCCGATTCAATACCGCATACCATTCTCAAAACAATTTTCAGGATGCAGGCTCCCGCAGATCCATATTCTTCGCGCCTTCTTTCAAGTTCAAGGCTTCCGAGAGACTGACATTCCTGATCAATACCGAGTTTTTGGAGTCAAATTCTATCAATGCTCCCATGATTTTCCTCAATAGAAATGCGGAATTGAAGTTTGATCGGATTGATCCATTCTTGGCTAACTATGAGCGTTCCTTTACAGGTAACGAATTGAGCATCCGTAATCCGAGTTATGGGATTCAGGCACAAGCCTTATACACCCTATCTCCAAATTGGACTTCCCAAACGGTGATTTCCCGAAGTTCTACCCAAACAGATGGTTACTATCATTACCTATTTGATGCCGGAGACGGAGATTCCTTTTCCCGCTTTATTTCTGACCGAAATGGGCAAACTATCACCACCGATATTCAGCAGAATTTCATTGGAGATTTTACACTGGGCAAGGTTAGAAACCGTATGGTCGTGGGTATCGATTATTATGACCAAAGCATTTTCAATGGAAGTACGGGTTGGGTTGCAAATGGGGCTGTCAAACTTTCTGATGGAAGTGATACGGGTATTTTGACGCAAGCAGGTGTGGACGAATTGCTGAGAAACTCGTTCGAAGGCAACTCAACAGGAAAAAGCACGGTGCTCAGTGCCTATATATCTGATGTGATTAACCTACGAGCAAACCTATCGGTAATGGCAAGTTTACGAGCCGACCGATTTGAAGGAAAAACGGATTATTGGATTGAAGAGGAAGTAAAAAGTCAAACAGCACTCTCTCCAAAATTAGGTGTTGTTTACCAGCCCATTCAGGACAAAGTTTCTGTTTTTGCTAACTACATGAATGGCTTTGTCAATATTGCTCCCCGAACGGTAGCTAATCTCGACGGGACAAATCCAAGACTTCAGGCCTTTGATCCTGAACAGGCTAATCAGTTTGAATTTGGAGCGAAAGCCAACCTGCTCAAAGACCGGCTTGCAGCTACAGCGAGCTTTTATGACATCCGTGTAAAAAATCGCCTGATCAATGATCCTGATAACCCCAACAACACACTTCAAGCGGGTGAAGTAGAAAGTAAAGGATTCGAATTCTCCTTAGTGGCATCACCTTTTGAAGGGGTGAGTATAATTGCAGGCTATTCCAACAATACCGCTGAAGTAACCAAGGATAATCCGGTAAATGGATATTTGGGTCTTAGACCGGAGGAGGCAGGACCCGAGGAATTGGTTAATTTCTGGTTGAGCTACTCTATTCCTACAGGTAGTCTGAAAGGATTTGGGCTAGGGTTTGGTGGAAATGCAGCTTCTGAGCACTTGACGCTCAACCGTTCCAACGGCACCTTTGCTATCCCGGCATACCAGGTTTTCAATGCTGCAATCTCTTATACCAGCAGCCAGTATTTGTTGGCTTTCAAGGTCAATAACCTCAGCAATGAGCGATACTTTTCCGGCTGGTCCACAGTGACTCCTCAGGCTCCTAGAAATGTTGCGCTTAGTTTTAACTACCGATTCTAAATGAACTTCAAGCATTGGATTGGCAAAATTCACCTCTGGCTCGGACTCTCCTCCGGGCTAGTGGTCTTTATTGTTGCAGTTACGGGTTGCATTTACGCATTTCAGGCCGAAATCAAGGACTTAACTTATTCTTATCTTTTCGTTGAAGCGGAGAATAAACCAGTCCTTCCACCCAGTCAGATCAGCGAAATTGCACAAGGAGCTTTTCCGGAAGGACATCTTCACGGGATCTTATATCCAACGGCTGAGCGTTCGGTTCAGGCAATTTTCTTCAGTTATGGTGAAGGAAATGACCATTACAAAATCGCCTACATCAATCCTTACACTGGAGCACTGATCAAACTCAAGGATGAGTATGCCGACTTTTTCAGAATTGTTCTCGATGGACATTTTTACTTATGGTTGCCTCCTGAGATTGGACAACCTGTGGTGGCTTCCTTTACACTCGTTTTTTTGGTTATGGTAATTTCAGGCCTGATCCTTTGGTGGCCAAAGAAGAAAAAAGGAGCCAGCAAGAGTTTTAAGATTCGTTGGGACGCACGTTGGAAAAGAGTAAACTATGACTTGCACCAGGTTCTTGGGTTTTATGTGATGATTTTTGCCCTAGTCTTCGCGTTGACAGGGTTGGTCTGGGGATTTACCTGGTTTAGAGATGCCTATTACTCAGCAACCACGGGAGGCAAACAATTCATTGAATATTATGCCCCTGTTTCAGACTCTACCCAATACTATCATGGGGAAATTCCAGGTATCGACAAAGTTTGGAACAAAATGCGGAAGGAATACCCGGAAGCTGAGTGGATTGAAGTGCATCCCCCGGATTATGAGCATGGTTCCTATGCCGCTAATGCCAATCCTGATGCTTCTACCTATTGGAAAACGGACTACAGGTATTTTGATCAATATACCTTGGAAGAATTGCCCGTTGACCATGTTTGGAACCGATTTGAAGAGTCCGGCGCCGGGGATTTGCTGCAGCGAATGAATTATGATATCCATGTAGGTGCAATTGGAGGCTTACCGGGAAAAGTACTGGCATTTTTTCTCAGTGCCATCATTGCTTCACTACCGATTACCGGTTTCCTCATTTGGTGGGGGAGAAAGAACAAAGAGAAAAAATCAAGTTCTTATACTAAAAAATCAACTTCCAAAATATTAGAGGCAAGTTCTTGAGGCAATTTTTCATGTAATTGGCATTGTCTCAATCCAAGCACCTATTAATGGGTGTGGTGGCGGGATTTGCTCCTGCCTAAAGGCTGCAGGCAGGAGCGAACCAGCGGTCGGCCTAGTGCGCTGAAGCTTCCGCGACCGTGAGTGCCAGTCCGCCGTAGCGGATCTCCCCTGGCGCCAGTCTTCGGACTGGTGCCTACAATAATGCAGTCTTCAGACTGCTTGTTTATTTTGATTTCAAAGATTCAATCACCTCTCCGCAACTCCCCCTTGAATTACAATTTCTATCGGGAATAGAAATGCTTGACAAAGGGGGTAAGCCAGTCCCGAACTTGATTCGGGAGGGGATTTTTCTATATGGTAGATCGCTACTCTAATCAATTCAACAATTACCCAATTCAACAACCAAACCACCCATTTCCATTGCGCTGGCATCAACCTCCTTTTCCAAAACAACCCACTGCTCCAGCGCTGGGTCCCGTTCACTTTTTTTTACCCCGGGTTGCGTCGTGCCTCCTTACCCACGGCTATTGAAAAGTTTGGCCCTTTCAGGGTCATTTCTTCGTCAAAAGCTCCAATGGAATTCAAAACTCAATTTGACCAGCGAACAAGCTCCCTCTCCTCAAGGAGACGGGGGACAAGCCGGTAGAAAATCTTCTAGTAGAAGATTTTAGGCTTGGGCCAGATTGTATGGTGGGTTTGTGAAGGGTGAGGTAAATTGAAAAATACCCAGTACTGGGTATTTTTGAAGACCTAAAAATCACTTTCTTGCAATAACTTAGTCTTTGAAAGTAAATGGATGTAAGTCAGTTCTCAAATAAACTCAGTAAATTCTTTTGGATTGTGATACCCTTTCTGAATTCCTATTGCCTAAGTATAAGTAAAATCGAGGAATAGGATAATTAAAAAATTAGGATAAAGATCTAAGAGTAAACTTCACTCAGTCCAGTCAATAATTTGACTTCATCTACTGGATATAAGAAAATCAAAATTAACTTTTTCCAATCAGGATCATGAAAAAGGAATTAATAGCTGAATTATTCTACAAATTTGAGGATGCTTGCCATAACCTTGATGGAGTTGAGTGCTGGAGTGGGCGGGATCTTCAGGAAATCTTGGGGTACTCTGATTGGCGCAACTTTACAAATACCATCCAAAAAGCTGTAAAGGCGTGTGAAAACTCAGGTGAGAAAGAATCAGATCATTTCGTTGGCGTCACCAAATTGATCGAGATCGGAAAAGGAGCACAACGAGAGGTTCAAGATGTTGCCTTGACTAGATACGCCTGCTATTTAGTCGCCCAAAATGGAGATGCATCCAAACCTGAAATTGCCTTTGCTCAGACCTACTTTGCTGTGCAGACAAGGAAGCAAGAACTGATCGAGCAACGACTTTTGGATATTGCCAGAGTCACAGCTCGAGAAAAGCTGTCCAAATCAGAAAAGAAATTATCAGGGATAATTTATGAGCGCGGCGTGGATCAGAAGAGTTTTGCACTCATCCGGTCAAAAGGAGACCAAGCCTTATATGGAGGCATTTCTACTCAATCCATGAAGGATAAGCTCGGAGTTCCTGCCAATAGACCTCTAGCGGATTTTTTGCCAACCCTGATGATCAAAGCAAAGGACTTTGCTGCAGAGTTGACCAGTCATAATGTAGTGGAAAAAGATTTGGTAGGTGATCAGGCGATATCCAAAGAACACATCGATAACAACACTGAGGTTAGAAATATGCTTCTAAAAAGGGGAGTCAAACCGGAGCTGTTGCCCCCAGCAGAAGATGTCAAAAAAGTCCAGAGAAGGATAGATAGCGCCGAAAAGAAAATTCTCAAGGATATTAAGAAAGACAAAAAGTGAAAATTGATAGAAACTTAAAAAGTCATAAAATGGGAATCAAGCTAGGTTCAAAACCTATGGGTTGCGTCAAGGGGGAGTGAGCGTTAAGAAACAGTCCGGTGGACTGTTTTAGTGAGCTGCCAGCTTGCAGGGCTGCAGCTTCATTCGTCCATTAAATTTTGCGTTACTTTTTGCCCCACAAAAAGTGGCATAAAAAGAACAACAATGGAGGATCTAATGAGGTCTCAAATCATTCCTCTCACGGCATTTCTGAAATCGGTCATTGATTCCCAAACCATTCGCGGCAACTCCCCCTTTGACCTATAATTTTTATTGGGAATAGAATGGGATTGAGGTTGATTTTCTCTAGTGATTCCGAAACTTCCTACTGAAAACATATCCAATAAGAAAACCGATTGTCTAAATTTTATGGCCATTGTGTCAATCCAAGCACAAATACGAGGGCGCGGTGGCCTGACGTGGCAGCGGGCCAGCGTTCGGCCTTGCGGGCGGAAGCTTTGCCACGTCTTGACCTTTTGGTCCTTTTGGGTTAAGCCAAAAGGACGAAAAACAAACAAAAAACGATGGAGGTGCCAATGAGGCCATTTAACCTATTTCACATCTCTTTCCATTGCGCTGGCATCAACCTCCTTTTTCGCCGCCGTGAGTGCCAGTCCGCCGTGGTGGATCTCCACTCTTCCGCCACCGTGAGTGTCGTCACTCACGGCTCCTCCCCCGGCGCAAGTTTTCAAACTTGTGCCTACAATAATGCAGTCTTCAGACTGCTTGTTTATTTTGATTTCAAAGATTCAATCACCTCTCCGCAACTCCCCCTTGAATTACAATTTCTATCGGGAATAGAAATGCTTGACAAAGGGGGTAAGCCAGTCCCGAACTTGATTCGGGAGGGGATTTTTCTAT
>CAYTXN010000173.1:0-7085 GCA_964441195.1 uncultured Limnohabitans sp. | reverse complement strand
TGACCAATGGCTATAGATCAGTCGAACATATTGATGGCTATCTGGAAGCAATGGTGACGGATAAATCCAAATTGGATCCTACGAAATCCGGTCCTTTCAATATGTTGGCAGTAGGAGACGTGGACATGAGTTTGCTGCCTGGTTTGATTGAACTAACACTTGAAAATAAAGCCTATATCGCTCCAACCATGACGCTTTTTGAGCGATACTTTGGCTATCAACCCGCCTACGAATTGCGTCAGCAACCGGAAATGTTCTATTTGCCGGGGCAGCTTGTGACTCAGTGGTTCAATACCAAAACCCAAATGGAAAGCAGCGGTGTTTTGGCGGAAGCGAAGGTGAAGCCTTTCCTTGAGTTTCGACAGAAGTTGTTTTTGGAGCTACACAATGCAGGAGTTCCCATGATTATGAGTTCCGATTCGCCTCAAGTTTTCAATGTTCCGGGTTTTTCAATCCACAGAGAAATTGAATCCATGTCTCTATCTGGAATGTCTAACTATGAGATTTTAAAGACCGGTTCGGTGAATTGCGCAGCATATTATGAAGAAGAAGGAGAGTGGGGAGTTTTAAAACCCGGTGCTGCTGCTGAATTCGTGATGGTTCAGAAAAATCCGCTCGACGATCTGACTACAATGGAAAAGCCTCAGGCAATTATGATTGGAGGAAAGTTTATGCAACGAGATGAGTTTATGCTAGAGCTTAATTTGATCCGTCAGAAGTATCTCCGACAATAATATTTACGAATTTTGATTTACGATTTACAAAGCCAAAGAGAACCTTTGAGGCTTTCAGAAACCTCGAAGGTTTAAATAAATTCATATTACTGGCGAGAAGAGTCTTTAAAAACAAATCATCGAATTTATCACCCTTCGACCTCGAGAATCTCGTCTCTCAGGTGCTCAGGGTGACACGAAACCCGAATTTTCCAATCTTCCAATTTTGCAATTTTATAACTCATGAAATTTCTATCCATCCTAAGCACAGCAGCATTACTTTCGACCGCCATCGCCTGCGCTCAAAAACCAACCCAAGAACCTATTAAAGAAGAAATCAACCTTATGATTAAAGCAGAACAAGTGGCCGAACACAATGGCCAAGCGGTAAACCATTATGTCCTAGACAACGGTACGATGCAAGTAGAATTGTCTAATTATGGGGGGCTGGTTTTTAAGATCATTGCTCCGGATAAAAACGGTACGATGGAGAACATCACACTTACTTTGGATAGTGTCCCTGAATTTATCACCAAGGCGAATCCATTTTTTGGCGCTACAGCAGGTCGAGTGGCCAATCGGATCGGAAAAGGACAATTTGAACTGGACGGTAAATCCTATCAGCTTGCCACCAACAATGGAAATAACCACCTCCATGGCGGAGATGAGGGTTTTAACAAGAAAGTTTGGACACCAGAGACCTACTCAAACGACTCAGTGGTCGGGGTAAAAATGACTTATCTCAGCGTCGATGGAGAAGAAGGCTATCCGGGAAATCTGACATCTACCCTTTGGATGGAACTCACCACAGACAATGCACTCCGCATCCGATTTGAGGCGACAACTGATCAAAAAACCATTCTTAACCTGACCAACCACACCTACTTCAATCTTGGTGGTGCAAAGCGGGATGTTCAGGATCATGAATTTCAGTTTTATGCAGATGCTTACACGCCGATTGACGATGAATTGATTCCAACAGGAGAGGTGAAAGATGTGACGGGAACGCCCTTTGACTTCCGCACTCCAAAGATCCTTGGCGATCAAATTGCTGCCAATGGTGGTGGATTTGATCACAACATGGTGATGAAAATGGAAAAGTCAGATGAGATGAAGCATTTCGTCCGAGTTAGACATGCTGAAAGCGGCCGTGTGATGGATATGTACTCGGACAATATGGGGGTGCAGTTTTATACCGGAAACTTCATTGCCAACTTCGCAGGAGCAGATGGCAAAACCTACGACAAGCACTGGGGCTTTTGCCTCGAATCCCAAAACTGGCCCGACGCCATCAATCACGAAAACTTCCCAAGTCCAGTCTTAAATCCGGGAGAGAAGTATGAGCATAATATCGAGTACAGATTCTCGGTAGAGAAGTAAAAAAAAAGAACCCTCCAAGAGTTTTAAGGCTTTTGGAGGGTTTTATTTGATTTTCAATTTTTTAACCAACTCTAGAAAATAGTCCTTGGACCAAATGTCCAATGAGCTTGGATCTGGAATAAATCGAATTACATCCTCCTTAACCGAGCTAAAATTCAGAGATTCTATTTTTTGATTTAGCAGGTCGAGAAATTTTTTGGAATCTGCTGGCGCTTCCAAATCTCCAGATTCTAGAGCTCTCACCGAAAAGTGTTCTAAACTGATAGCATGACCTTTTCGGATATACCATTCCAAATCAAACCAATCCCGTCCTTTTACCCTTGTCTTCCATTTCCGAAAAAGTAAAGCATGCATTTTTCCTGCAAAAAGATCCTCAATTTTGAGGCAGTTGACATAGAAGGAATATGGCTTTAAAAGCAATTTATTTTCTGTCTGAAACAAAAGAGGCGGCAAAGTGTCGACTTCCAGTTTGATTTTAAGAGTAGGTTTAGTCGTGGGTAAAGCAAAAGTTGTTTGCTCCAAGACCAATTCCTTCCATTCGGTTTCCGCCTTGAGGAAGGCGGATTCAATTTGGGAGATAGTCATTTTGGGCTTTTCCCTTACCGAGACCTTCATCCCCAAGGCTTCAAATTCAGCAGTCAAAAAGGGTAAATAGGAAGTAATGGAAAATTCCCTGTTTTTCTCCAAAAGGGAAAAATCCAAATCCTCTGAAAACCTAGGCAAATCATAAAAGACCCGAAGGCATGTTCCTCCATAAAAGGCAGCTTCTTTGAAAAAACCCGACCGATAAAGTCCAGCCAGCGCCACTTCTTGCATGATTTCCCGAAGGACAGCAAGCAGTTGCTCCTCGGTTTTGGGATTGTATTCTTCGATCCATTTTGAGATCATAGTTCCTGAAGGGTTTCAATTAACAAGTTTAGGCTTGTTTTTTTTGGAGAAAAAGAGATCCATTGCTTCATAATCACCAGATTCATTTCTGCCATACCCATTTCATCGACTCGTAAATCTTCCTCCAGAAATTGTCTCACTTCAACTTTGCTTCTGAAGAGCACTCCCGAGGTCAAGACAACCTTGTCCCAAAGTGCTTTTTCGGGACTGGCAATCAGGTAATATCCAGACTCAATGCTTCCTTGATTTGTGATTCCCAAGGCAAAATAGCTTGATTTTACTTGCGTGTAATCAAATCTTCCAACAGGTGTTGTGAAAGTTTTGCTTAGTCGAGTAGTGACCGAACTGGTCTGATAGACTCGTTCAGGAATCAGTCCATAATGCGATAAGGCTGAATCCAGAGAAACATAACTTGGTCCATAAATCTGATTGGCTAAAAGAAAGGCATGAGGATTTTGATTGGAAATTTCCTGACCTAGAACATAAAGTCCTTTTTTAACTTGAACCAAATCTCCCGATTTTACCCAATAGTTGATCTTATCGTAGGGTCTGCGATAATCTCTCAAATATGGTAAAATCGTGGAGGTAGCAAGCGGATAATTTCCCAGTCTTTTTAGCGCTAATAACTCGTTCATATGTCAAAAATACAGTGTTAATTCGGATAATTTCCGAATTAAATATAAAAAAATTACAAGAATGGCTTCAACTGCAAGTTCTCCCCGATCGCTCGGATTACTTTAAAATGGTTTCAAACTGAGGTTTGGAGTCCGGGGAGAGGGCCTTGTAAAGGTTTGGGCGGCTGAGACCCGTTTGTTCTGCGATTTTTGACATACCAATTGCTTTTGCCACATGACCTAACGCAACGATAATTTCTTGAGAATTTCCTTCTTCCAGTACCATATTTAAGTAATCTTGGACCATTTCTACGTCATCCAAGTATTCGGCGATATCAAATTTTGTAGAATTCATTTTAGTTTGAACAATCTAAAAAGCCCTCATCTTTCGTTTTTTTAAGAGATAAAAGATCATTGTTTTTTAAAACATATTTCGAATCCAATAAATCATCATCAATTTCTGGACTCAACACAAGAAAATTCCCATTGATATTCCAAGTTCCTGAAATGTATCCTTTAGACTGACTACACCCATTGTAGCTAAAACGGAATGTGCTGTCTTTCAATAACACTAATGATTTACCATAAAACCCATGCTCTCCGCAATAAGATCTATAAATATTTAGATTTAGAGTTTCATTTGTATAAAAAAGTAGAAATCCAGATAGTATAGATGAAATAGAAATGATTCCAATAAGTGTTGTAGCTCTTTTTGGAGCATTTGACCGTCTTGCTTTAGAAAAAATCCGCTTCATAAAATTTCCCCTTTGTTTGTATTTCACCTAAAATAACTTGTAATTTTTCAATTATTCATTGTAAATATTTTGGCATCAAGCAGTAAGTAATGGTTTTTGCCACAGGATGGATGTAAATGACATATTTCGAAAGGAAAAACTAGTAATTATCTTCCTCTCGAAACAAGTTTTCAAGCCCATTTGCATGAGTCCAAACATGGTAAAAAGTGCCTGTTTCAAATTGAACTTTTGGTGTGGGCATGGCTAAAAAGTTTGCTTTAATTTACTAAAAAAGTAAAAATATTAAAGCGAAACTCTCTAACCCTCCAAGGGACTTAGAGCCCTTGGAGGGTTTTGGCCACCACCCTCTGCACCTCCTCAAATCCCTGGTATCCGGAAATCACGGCTTCAAAATCTTCCAACTTGCCAAGGTGCTTAAGCGCCAGTGGATTTCCAAAATGGATCAGAATGCAAGGCTTGTTTTTTGCCAATTCCTTGATTTCATCCAACACCGTTTGTTCCAATCCAAATTGGTTTATCGGTTTATGGCTTGGAACGAAAACAGCCAAAATCACTTTTTCTGCCTGTTCGATTGACGCGAAAGGTAAATCTAGCTCCTGGGAAAAAGGACTTTGGTTTTGGGTGAAAAACTCCCGGTAACCCAGCTTTCCGGCTTTTGCCAAAGTTTCAAGTTGGTCTGGTTTTATGGCTCCTGAAATCACCGAAACGTAGTTTTCTGCCAATTCAGATTGGAGCTTGGAATGACTTTCCCAGTCGAAAGCAGGAACTTCTATAGGCTGGAATTCCATCGCGCCCAAGCGCTTTTTCAAATCCATTACTTTTTCAAAAACAGCATCCACTTCTTTATCTGAAGCGTTTTGAGCGATTTTTTCAATTCCTTCTTTCACATGATCAGAAAAGCAAAGGATATCATTTCCGGCATAGAAAGCCTGCCATTCCAAATCTCCCGGTTCTGGATATAGATTGGCCACGGCCTTCATATTCAGCGCATCGGAGATCACCAAGCCTTTGAAACCCATTTCTCCCTTCAGCAGGTCGGTTATAAGTTCGCGGCTGATGCTGGCCGGAGTGTCTTTTCCGCCAGTCAAAGCTGGCACAGCCAAATGTCCCACCATGATCATTTCTACTCCCCTGTCAATTCCATACTGGAAAGGAAGAAGTTCCTCCGCTTCGAGTTCGGATTTGGTTTTATGCAAAATCGGCAAACCTAAATGCGAGTCCGTGGCCGTGTCTCCATGTCCTGGAAAATGCTTCAAACAGGTGCCGATTCCTGCTTTTTTTATCCCAGAATAGGCTGCGAAAGCGAGTTTGGCGACTTTTTCAGTATCATTCCCAAAGGAACGATATCCGATCACAGGATTATTCGGATTGGTATTCACATCGGCACAAGGTGCGAGGTTGAGGTGAATGCCTGAACGCTTCATGTCCAATCCCATGCGGTACCCGACCTCTTCGACCTGCCCTTCTGCATCATTTTTCAGCGCCCCTAAAGTAATAGCAAAAGGATACTGAGGAGTCTTTTCTATCCGCATTGCCAAGCCATATTCCCCGTCAATACTGATTAAAAGTGGGATTTTGGAAATTGCCTGGTATCGGTTGATCAGTCCGATCATTTTCTCAAAAGTTCCCGATACGTCCAGCACTTCCGCTCGCTTTTCAAAGTTGGCAGCGGCAGAATGGCGACTGTGAAAAAATGTCAATCCTCCGATTTCCTGCTCTCGGATTAGCTTTTCAATTGCTTGATAATTTTCCTCAGTATCGTGAATAAACGCCGCAGGCGAGAAGCATTGGGCGATTTTGGATTGAAGTGAAAGAGAGGGATGTGGTGAAGGCACGATAATTTGAGATTAGAAGTTTGAGATTTGAAATTACTTCGGCGTTCAACATTCGATGTTCGAAATTCGATATTTTTTTATTCATCGAGCCTTAAATTTCGAACGATTTAGCACCGAATCTTGGATGATGACGTAATACTGGTCCGAAATTCGTTTGCTGGGTCAGACTGAGCGTAGTCGAAGTCCAAGATGAATATGGCGTCGGTTCTGGACATTACCAATTTCTAGTTGAGGCATCGTAAATTTTTAACGCCGAACATCGAACGCTGAACATCGAACGTCGAAGATTTAGAATTCTGAATTTAGCTTTCTAACTTCTTCCCAAACTCTCTCGGATACTTCACCACATACGCCATCACAAACCCGGGAATCGTCGCAATCACCACCCAGACAAAGAAGCCGGGATAGCCCAACCACTGCTGCATGTAACCACTTAGCATTCCTGGTAGCATCATTCCCATGGCCATAAATCCGGTAGCGAGGGCATAGTGTGCAGTTTTGAAAAGGCCTTCAGCCAAATAAATCAGGAAAACCATATACGCCGCAAAGCCAAATCCATAGCCCAACTGTTCAATTAAAACCACACCTCCCGCAAAGACAATGCTTTCAGGTTGAAGCCAAGAAAGAAAGACGTAACCGATATTTGGGACGTTGATCGCAATAACCATCGGCATCATCCACTTGCCCAGCCCGTCTCTGGAAATTAAAATTCCGCCCAAAATTCCTCCTGCCAAAAGCGCAATGACTCCCAAAGTCCCGTAAAGAAATCCAACATCAGTAACAGTCAGTCCGAGTCCTCCTTTTTCTCGCTCATCCAAAAAGAAAGGCGAAGCCATCTTCACCAGTTGCGATTCTCCAAGCCGATATAGCAAAACAAAGGCAATGGACAATCCAATATTT
>CAYTXN010000172.1:0-7125 GCA_964441195.1 uncultured Limnohabitans sp. | reverse complement strand
ATTTTTAAAGAATACGATATTAGAATTTGGAATGCTACAATCCAACTAAAAATTGATCCCAATATTGAAAGCGAAATTGGATTTAGGGGCATTCAATACACCAGGACTTGAAGATCACAAAAAACCCGTCTTTTTGTATAAAATGGTATAGGTTCTCAAACTGCCTGAATTTTAAAAAAAATAGATTTAGATTCCTTTGATTTATTGGATGAGTCTCTTAGGTTAACTTCCTGCAGAACACCAATCGAGTTTTATTTTTTCGCGTTCTTCGTCATCACCTTATCTATTTTTTGTTTGATATAGATTTTGAATTCAGTCCCTTCTCCTACCTTGCTTTCTACCTCTACTTTTCCACCCGCTTTGGATACTAGCGTTTTAACTAAATGTAGGCCTATACCAGAGCCTTCAATGGAATCTTCAACTCTAAAATATTTAGAAAAAATATCCTTATGCTTACTAGGGGCTATACCTATCCCATTATCTTTTACGCATAGGAGTATAAAAGTACCCTTTTCAAATGTCTCAATGTGTATTTCCGGACTTCGATCAGGGGATTTAAACTTGATGGCATTGCTTACCAGGTTATAGATGATACTTCGAAATTCTCTTCGCGGAAACACAATTTCGGAATGTTGTATATCATAGGATATCGTAGTATTTGACTCATATATCTCACTGATGAGTGCAAATTTTACATCCTCCAAAATATTTTCAATAGTAAGAAGTTCTGGCTCTGCTTTATATTTTCGCTGCTTTCCTCCAGGTTCGTACAAATCGCCTATAACCAGTTTGATCTTTTTGATTCCATTTTCGATTTTTTTGGAGTAAAATTTAATTTCAGTTTCATCCTTGAAATCTAAATCATTCAACAATTGAACTGAGAGCAACATGCTCGTTAGACCATTTCTAATATCATGGGTGACAGTGTCCAATAAGGTTTCATATTCAGAAATTATTTTTTCCTGCTCTTTTAAATCTCTTATTCGATTTGTGATGTTAATAAAAGTGAGAATAACTCCATTTGGCTTCTTTTCACCATTGTCTAGGTACGGTAAAATATTCATCTGATACCAACTCATATCCTCCGTTTGGATTTCCTTTTCAAGAATTTTTCCTGTATCGAGTACCCGTTTGATGTTTTCTATGACCGAATCGTGTCGAAGTGTGTTTTTGAGTTCGTGTACCGAGCGACCAAGATCAGCTTTGGTAAGCTTAAAATGCTTCATGGCCGGAGGTGTAAACCTTCGCAAAATCATATTCTTGTCAAAAAATAACTGGGGGATAATGGTGTTGCTGAAATAATCTTCCAGTTCATTGTTTAGACCTTTCAGTTCAGCTATTTTTTGATCTTTGGTGAGTGCCATTTTTTGTGATAAGTTTTGTCAGATTCAGCTTTCAAAGTGAAATAAATCCTTTGTATGCATAAAATACCTTCGGTTTTCGATGTGTCTTACGGGATTCAAGTACCTTGGAAATCAAAAAATACCATGATCCTGTATCAATGGTATTGCCAAATACCCAGATCCATCTAATTCAGTCGAATCGCACCATTTTACATTTTGCTTTTTTAGGGTTCTTTTCAAAAAAATCTATTTGACAGGTTTAAAAACCGCTTTTTATTCCTACTGATCAAGATCAAAAAAATAAACAACCCTCAACTAATTTGTCTGTAGCTTCTTTATTCCCTCCTCATTTAGGGGGTTATTTTTCCCAGACATTGGTATTTTTTTGAAGGAAAAAGGGGAAATGGCGAGGATTTTTTCAATGTCAGTTCACTGAGGAGAAAGAGATTAAATTACGACCTTGTCGATGAAAGGAACCTCCGACCTACCTGTTTACTCCTAGGTTAGCGCGGACAATCCGATAATTCCAAAATCAGATTTTTTTCAGTTCCTACTGAACGGATTTTCAATCCCTGCTCCGATTGCTGAATTTCAACATTATAAGTTTGCCGATTTTGGTTTATAAAAAACTCCCAATTACCGGATTTAAAGCCTTCGAAGGCCTGCTCAACTTTAATACTCCAGATTTCTCCTAGAGAGTTTTTTCCCCCAATATGGGTAACGGTTTCCACACCTTTGTCCAATTTTTTTGAGGAAAATAGAATTTGAAATCGGTCACACATGTGGATTTATTTACGGTATGAATGCTTTTGATGACTTCCTTATTATTTCCTTAAGGAAAAACACAAGTGAAGCGTACTCCAAGAAAGCGTTGTTCTCAATTATTTGTAAGTATTCCTGCAAAATTTCGGCCTTGTCTTCTATCCAAAGCCCAATCAGAATTCGGATGCGACCCGCTGCGGCTCAGACCAATAGATCAAGCATCATTAATAATTTTCTTTAGTTGAAATAAACTACCGGTGAAATCCAGGATATAGCTATGAATTAAATAGTAGGAATATTTTTAGAATTTCTTACTCCTTGAATAATTGGCTAACTATAAATTCAAAATGAACATAATTATCCCATCAAAAAATGCTGCTGAATGACAGTATTTTTTTTCGGCAAAATGCTTTCAAACTGATTTGAAAACAATTTGATGAATTATTTTATGATATTTTTTTTGACCCTATTTTATAATATTTTTTATAGGATTTTATACCCCAATTTCTATATATTAAATCCCAATTCGGGGAATTTTGATCCCGTTTCTATAAAACCCCAATTAAACCAAAAACTTGTTCCACATCGATTAGAAGCTCATAATAGGGCTTTTTTAACTGAGGAAATCTAAATAATCATATTAAAATATACAACGCTTAAATTTTTCAATAATCATGCTAATAAAATATATCATAAAGAAACAAAACTTTATGCAGGATATTTCAGTATCTATCTGAAAGACGGAAAAAATATTGATACATAGAATGTTTCTTTCACCAATAAAAGTATGTAATATTCAATTGCTTAATATAAGTTTTTAACAAAATATATTTTTATCATGAATAACTTAAGTTTAAATAGTTTGCGTTTTGGTGTTTTTGCTGTTTTAATTGGCTTGACCACCAGTTGTTTTGAGGAGGAGGAGAAACCCCCGATTCCATGGATAGAGAATGAAGGGACTGTGATGGCATCCAATGTCTTTTTGGATTTCAATGGCTTACTCATATGGAAAAGTGCCACTGAAAAGCATTCCTATACTGCTAAAATCAAGGACAAAGTAGTCGAAGGCACTTTCGAAGTTTATAATTTCGATCTTGAAGGAGAGCCTGTATCTGACGCACAGGGAGAGATTGAAAGTATCGTGTTTGAACAAGATTGCAAGACTGCTCGAATTACAGGAATTATCACCGCAGGATCGGATCATACTTACCTAGGCCTGTATGCAGTTTGGACAGTTATTGACAACGGATCTGACATCAATGAAACAACCGATATTCGATATCCTATTGATCCCGAAACGGCAAAATATCACCGTGATGGTGGTTTGTCACTCGAATGGTTTGGCTTTACATCTTTATTCTCAGCAGAGAATAAAGTGCAACTTCAATCCAAGGGTTGTGATTGAAAAATTTTGACATTGACAAGCATATCAAGCTCGAAACTGCATCCAAAATTGGGTGCAGTTTTTTTATTCGAATTTTTAAAACACACGATCCCGCCGGGAAGGCGCCGAGGTCAGAAATCCGTCAAATGTTTACAGCAATTAGATCCACTAAAGATCAGAACTCCTTTTCACCAAATTCACTCTTCACAAACTTAGTCCTGTTTTTGGAGGAATTCAGTGAATAGGACAAGTTCAGGACGATCACATCCACTTCATAGATGTAGTTGGTGGTGGTGAAAAACTCCCCATCCCGAAAGGTGGTGATCCGCTGCTCATTGCTTTTGAGTAATCCCAGGTCAATATTTTGCCAAAGCAAACTTGCCGTCAATCGACTGTCCAGCCAAGACTTTTTGATGGATAAATTGGGATTGTAAAAACGCCCGTCTTCTCCCTGTGCGGTCACTCGCTTGGAAAGGTAATTGAAAGACGCCTGAACACTGACTGTCGGTGTAATTTCAAAGCTGGAGGTCAGATTGAAGGAATACACCCAAGAGGAACTGTTGACAGGTCGGTCGTCGAAACTTCCGGTAATTGAATAATAGTAGGTATTGAACCCGGCAAAAAACTTCCACCAATTCACAGGGTAAATCTCTGCACCGAGATCAATTCCGGTGGATTTGCCTGTTCCCACATTGGAATAAATCCGGTTTAGGATGGAGTCATTGTACACCGTATTGACTCGATTCACCAAGTTCTTGACACGAGAATGGTAAGCTGTCGCATAGAAACTGTTGTCCTTCCAATTTTTCACCAGGCCTACTTCTACTTGATTGATAAACTCCGGAAGTAACTCAGGATCTCCCTGTTCGAGTGTTTCGCTATGTTCCCGTTCCGGAAAAGGATTCATTTTGAACGTAGTTGTCCGCTCCACCCGCTGACTGAAGTTAGCTTTCAACTGTAATTCATCATTGACCTGATAACCCAAATTCGCACTGGCAAAAGGTCGAAAATAATCATACACATAGAGTGTGTCCAAAGTACCGGCCCGATCCTGCAGATTGAAATCCCGATCCATCGCCTCCATTCTTAGTCCTGCTCCATAAGAAAGTTTATCCAGCTTTTTGTCCAACTGAAGGTATCCTGCATGGATGGAATGCTTGAGATCCACGGCGCTGGAAAATTCAGGAACCAGCTCAAAAATCCCCGTTTCATTGTTTTTTCGCTCATAGAAGAAATCCCCTCGGTGATCCAGATTCCGATATTGATAGCCGATCTGCAATTGACCGATTGACATCGGCTTAAAGGCATAATCCAGATTCACTCGCCAACCATTTAACGGATTATCATTGGTATTGTACTCATCCTGCAAAACCTCTGTCATATCCGGAAAGCCCAGATTTCGGTTGGTCGTAGGCCCACCCAGCATGGTGTATTCATAGAGAAAAGAAGAGCTGAGTTTGGATCCATTGGCGAAAGTATGCGCGTAGTCCAAGCTTCCGAGCACAAAGTCCCCGCGTCGGTTTTGGTCATTGGCATTGAAATATTGTAGCGTGTAAAGCCGCTGATCGTTTACCTCTGCCCGATTGTCGAAATACAAAATATCCGCCGTCCGCAGCTTGTCCCGTACCCCTGCAAAGAATCCCAAACTGAAAGAGTTGCTCACATCGGGGTTGAATCCCAGTGTAAATCTTCCTGAATAATTCACTTCATCCGTACTTCGCTCACCAGCTGAAGGAAAATAAGTCGTCGTATCTCCTTTAACTGTAAATACTTCACCTACCCTTCGGCCGGAAAGGTCGTTTCGCTGATAGCTTGCCCCGAGTGAAAAATCCCATTTTCCCTTCAAATAATTGAGATTGAAATCTGCCCCATACCGCCTTGGGTTAGCAGCATTATCGTAGTTTTCTAGGGAAGGAAATCCCAATCTGGAATTGACCTGCAAATACAATCCATCCGTAGTTCCTTTTTTGGTGGTGATATTGATCATGCCAGCCTTGCCTTCAGAGTCATAGCGCGCAGAGGGTGATGAAATCCATTCTACCTTTTCGATTCCATTGGCCGGAAGCTGGGAAAGAATCATCATTGGATCTCCCTGAACGGGCTTTCCGTTAAGCATCACCACAAAGCCACTTGTGCCTCGAATAGAAATTTGCCCTTCTCCATTGACGCTGATTCCGGGTAAATTCTTAAGAACATCCGTCGCAGAACCGCCTTGCGAAACTTGAAAATTCTCAGCCGAATAGCTCTGTTTGTCCAGTTTAAAATCAGAGGTGATCTTTTGACCCTGCACTTCCACTCCATCTAATTCTTGTTGATCACCGGCAAGCATAATGATACTAAAATCCTGCTTTTGATTTTTAGCCAATTCAAAAGAAGGGCTGCTGAGCGTTTGAAATCCAATGAAACTGACCTTCAAAAAGTAAGTGCCTGCTGCTACATTCTCGATTACAAACACCCCTTCCAAATCGGTGATACTTCCTTCAACCAGCGAACTGTCCTGCGTTTTGTAAACTGCAACGCTTGCAAATTCCAGCGGAACTTGGCTTTGTGCATCCACCACCTTGCCTCGCAGTTCTGATTGAGCTTGCGAAAAAATGGGTAGCAATGAAAATAAAATGAGAATCAATCCAAACCGCATGCTTTCAAATTTTCTACAAGTTAACAGGTTGAGAAATTGAGGGGTGTAGTTTTTCTATGAAAGGCGACTCACCGGAACCTCAACCCTGAATGGCAATAGACTTCACCGAGGCGGGGTAAAAAAATATATGCACCGTCCCGATGGGACTCCCAAACCAGATTTAATCCTTTTTTCCAGCCATTAAAACGGCTGGCAAGGATATGGGTCGTCGCTATGCGACTGTAAAGGGAATGAAACCCAAAAAAAATATTTTTTGAGCAACAATGCCGTAGGCATGACCGATTAGCTAGCCAGCCAATTCATTGGCTGGATTTAAGGTTTCAATTGATATTGAAAATGCCGTAGGCATGGACGATTTGTTTTGGCTAGAAAGATTTGGCTAAAGCCCCTGTGGATTGAGGATTTCTTGTAGGAATGGGCTAAAGCCGCATTCCAATTCATAGCCGATAATTACCTCAAAATGAATTGCCCCCCTGCTTTAGCTGTCCTAAAGAATTGAATTCCCTTTCAATTGCCTCCTGTCCCGATAGCTCGGGGCTGGAGGCTAGAAATTAGGCAACAGCGATCCGGGCTTTAGCCCAATTCTTCAATTAGCATTTCGGAGATGGAATTACTCCCGACAGCTATACAGAATCCAAAAAATATTAAATCTTAGATGCTCCCGATAGCTATCGCGGACTACGCTTAGCGTCCAGATTGAAATTTTTCTCCTTACCTTAAGTCTCCTTACTTTTCCAAAAAAACTGCAATCCCTTCATGAATCTTGATGCCCTTTTTTCTCATCTGGAAAGTTTTGTTCCGCTAAGGCAGGAAGACAAGGAATTGATGGACAAAAAGTTTAGCCTGATGTCCATCAAGCGAAAGAAGAAGCTATTGACAGCCGGAGAGGTGTGCAAGGATTTCTTTTTTGTGGGTTCGGGTTGTTTTAGAATGTTTGGAGTAGATGATAAGGGCTTCGAGCACAACATCCAGTTTGCCGCAGAAAACGACTGGATCGC
>CAYTXN010000171.1:0-7132 GCA_964441195.1 uncultured Limnohabitans sp. | reverse complement strand
TCAGCCTGCAATCGCACAAAGTTACCTGAGTACCTTAAGCCGAAATGTCTATTCAACCACGTCCAGACATTCGGTTTATCAGCCGACTTTTGCAACCGATGGAAAAGCAATTCCTGTGACAAACATCATCCTGCTAATCGGTGATGGAAATGGCTTAGCGCAGATTTCAGCTGGACTTTTTGCAAATGGAGGAAATTTAAACTTGGCTCAGTTAAAAAATTTGGGCTTGATCAAAACTCAAGCAGCAGATGATTTCACTACGGATTCGGCTGCGGGAGCCACAGCTTTTGCAACAGGAAAGAAAGCAAACAATCGAGCTTTAGGCGTGAGCCCTGATGGGACTGCACTTCCAAACCTACCGGATATTTTAGCTGGATATAAGTTTTCCTCAGGAATCATAACCACGGATCAATTGACGGGAGCAACTCCAGCATCCTTCTATGCTCATCATCATGAGCGGGACGATTCGGATCAGATCGCAGCTTATTTACCAAATAGTAAGCTAGATTTATTTATTGGTGGAGGTAAAAAAGCCTTCGAAAGTCAATTGGCCAATTTAACTTCTACCGGCTTTGTACTTGTAGATCAACTGGAACAAGTAGCGACTACAAAAGCTGGAAGAGTTGGGTTTTTCTCAGCTGCTGGTTCAAATTCTTCCATGGAAAAGGGGAGGGGAGACTTCCTAAGTCAAAGTGCTTTGGGTGCTACAGCTTTTCTCCAAAACAAAAATCAACCATTTTTTCTGATGATCGAATCCGGCATGATTGATTCCGGTGGTCATTCCAACAGTACATCGACGATTGTGACCGAAATGTTGGATTTTGATCAAGTGGTCGGAGATATGATGCGCTTTGCTGACCAAAATCCAGGAACCTTGCTGATCATCACCGCAGACCATGAGACAGGCGGAGTGTCAATTCCTCAGGGAAACCTTGATACAGGAGAAGTGGAACTCGCCTATCATAGCGATGACCACACCGGGATTTTGGTTCCAATTTTCGCTTATGGAGCCCATTCTGACGATTTTAGAGGGATTTATGAAAATTCGGAAGTCTTTGACAAAGTGATGGAATTGGTAAAGAAATACCATAAAAAGTGAGTGGTTGTATTGTAGAAATAGAGGCTAAAAAAAATTGATTAGAAGAGATCATACTTTAAATAAAGGAGAAAAACCTACTTGGTTTCGATTCCAATGATCATTTCAAGGTTAATGACCTGCTTTATTTTTTCGCCTATAAAAAGTTATTTTTGAAACTAAATAAAACCTACCAAACCTCATCATGGGAAAACAACTTCAATCCCTCCCACCGGAATTATCTGAGTTTATTGCAAATCAAAAAGTTTTTTTTGTTGGAACAGCTGCGGAGAGAGGTAGAGTGAATATATCACCCAAAGGAACAGATTCCTTTCGGGTAGTTGGTCCCAATAAAATCATCTGGCTCAATCTCACTGGAAGTGGAAATGAAACGGCAGCACATCTGCTTAGAAATAACAGAATGACCATCATGTTCTGTGCATTTGAGGGTAAACCAATGATTTTAAGACTTTATGGTCAGGCAGAAATTTATCATAATAGAGATGCGGAATTTCATCAATACATCGAGTTATTCCCGGCTAATACCGGTTCACGACAAATCATAGAAATGGATGTAGACTTAGTTCAGACTTCCTGTGGTTTTGCAGTTCCGTTCATGGATTTCCAAGAGGAACGGGAAACCTTGAATTTATGGTCCTCCAAACAAGGGGAAGAGGGGATTAATGAATATTGGGCAAAAAAGAATACCAAAAGTATTGATGGCTTTGAAACCAAAATCCTGATAGACCAAGCTGAGTTGTAAATAGAACTATTTTTGCATCCAGAGAAGGTCAATTACGCAATCTTAGCGGTAAATTGAATAATACATAAAGTCCTGAGGAACTTTTGAATAAATACTTCAGTCTTTCTGCCTACTAAACAAAAGTAAAATCGCTTAAAGGTAAATTAGGGCGTATCTAAAATCTTCCACATCAAAACCATTGCTCAAAGATTTTTTTACAACCTTGTAGCGAATCAATCAATCTTCTTCGTCTTGGAGAAAAAAACATTCATGGTCTCGGTTTACCGATTTCTTCTTTTGGTATTTCTATGCAGCTGCTCGGTAGGGGATGAGAATCCTTCAGGGGGCTTTGATGGTTTTTATTCAAGTTTAGGGCCAGGTTACAAATTCACCTTGGATCCGGTCAAGTATCAGCGGATGGATTTTAATCGAAAAGATCCCTCGGTATGTCAGGTAAATTTCGAGCTCAAAAAGATCACTCGAAACGGGAAAGAACTTACACTTGAAATAGAACGTCCAAAAGGATGCAATGGAACTTATGAATTGGTGTGGGATGGGAAATGGCAGGAATCGGCCCCAAGGAGGATGCAGATTTATTTGACTGGTTTGTTTAATGCCTGTTCTTCAGGTTCAGAGACTGAGGTGGATGTGATCAAACTTGATTTGGAAAAATCCATTAGAGAAGCCCCAAAGGATCTTTTCACCATCTATTTGAGAGAGCATTGCAGTTTTCGGGATTTTAATTGTGTAGGAAATTGTGATTTGAAAATTCCTGATTAAGAAGTCCAGCTGTTTATTGGGGAAAAATGAAGATTCGGTTCCAATCAAACCGACTTGGTTTAGGAAAAAACGAATAACAAGAATTAGACATATAGAAATTTGATTTGAACTGGTCTGACCAAGAGCTGATCGAAGGTTGCAAACTTCGGTCAACAAAACATGAGGAGTACTTTTTTAAAAAATACTATGGCTATGTCATGGGGATCAGTCTGTCCTATTCTAAAAGCAGGGATTTGGCTCAGGAGATCACCAATGATTCTTTTATGAAATGCTTCGATTCATTTAAAAAAATGGATCAAGCTCCATCCCTCAAATCCTGGCTCAGAAGAATCACAGTCAATACGGCAATTGATTACTACCGGAAAGACAAACGCTTCCAAAATCACCAGGAGGCAGATGGCGAAACTCCGGTTTTCGACGAAATATACGCCCCGGATCAGCTGGCTTTTGAGGATATCCTCAAACTACTCAAGCAGCTGCCTCAGGATCAGCAATTGGTATTCAACCTCTATGAGGTCGAAGGTTATAGTCACAGGGAAGTCGCTGATCGGTTAGAAATCACCGAAAGCTCTTCTCGGGTTTATCTGACGCGGGCAAAAACCAAGCTCCGTCAGTTGATACAACAACACATGAAAGAATATGCAGGAAGATAAAACATCCAAATGGTTTGCCTCCATGCTGCGAAAGCAACAGGAAGAAAACCCGCTTCCGTACGAATTGGGGGCATGGGAGGCTTTTGCAAAAAAGCGAGCAGCCCTAGCCCGAAAGAAAACCGCTTACTGGATCTCCGGAATTGCAGCTACTTTGGCCCTATTATTAGTAGCAGGAGGAATATGGCTTTCGAATGAAAGTGACTCTGGTAATTCGTTCCCTACCGATCAGATTGCATTGGAAGATAGGACTTCTATTTCCGATCCTGAAAAAGCAGAAATTGATAAAGAGTCTATTTCAAAAGATCCTGAAAAAACAGAAATAGAAAAGCCTGCCCTTGCTGAGGCCAAATTGCCAAAAGAAACCGAGGCCCAAGTTTCAGTTTCTTCGAAAAAGCCAGCAGTGGATTTAAATAAAGAAAATCCAGTTTTGACAGAAGTTCTCGAAACGAAGCCAAATCAAGATGCCATTTCAAAAAGTCAACAGCAAGTTGAAAAAGAGGTTTTGCCTCATATAATTGAACAACCAAAAGTCTCTGAAAATCCAACGAATCCAAACCTATTACAATCCTTAATAGCGACGCAGGAAAAAGCTGCTGAAGATAAGAATCTCAATCAATCAGAAGTGTTGAGAGAGGCTGTTATTGCTAAAGTAGAACTGCCAAAGGAACCTCAACTTTCGGAGGAAGAAATTGAGGAAATCCTCGAAACTCCATCTTTTGCAAGGTTGGCGCTAGGACTGTCGCCGGGATATGGTGCATCTCAAACTAGTGCGCAAGCCACAAGTGGCTCCAGTCTAGGTTTGGGCATGATGGTGGATATGGATCTAGTTGGAAAACTTAGTGTGGGTTCAGGTCTAGCTGTCAATTACTTAAATCAAGCGAGTGAAAGTCAGAACTATTTGCAAGTGGCAGGTTTTTCATCCCCTGTCACGGAGAAGAATGAGATTGCTCAGGTTCAGGTGGATATTCCGATATACTTCAAATATCCTATTACACGCAATCAATCTATTTCGGTGCAAGCTGGATTTTCCAACCTCGTGACCTTTAATCAATCTGCCGAGACAGAATCCTCCTACACCCGTCAGGTGGCTGTATTTGACACCAATGCTGCCGGACTTTCAAATTCTTTCACCTTAAAGTCTGAATCAGCGAGTATGTTATCCGATTTGAATGTGCCACAAAACCGATTTTTTCCGCTAGCCACGGCCAATTTGGGAGTAAACTTCCGCTTGTTTGAATCCAAGAAAACAAGCTATGAAGTGATGCCATTTTACAACTACCCCTTGCAGGAATTCTCCGGATATGGTGAAAAGCTAGGGATGTTTGGCGCATCATTTAAGGTGAATTTTGGGACCATCCAACGGTAAAAAAAATGAATTGCTAAACCAACTAAAGCCACCCCGGAGAGATCTGGGGTGGTTTTTTTTCTTTTTTTCTGATGCTAACTTTTTTATAAGTTTTGACAGTTATATCGTTGAATCCCTAGATTCCATTGTTTTTTGGGCTAACTATATTCAAATTTCATTTGCATTTTATGATAATTGTATTGTATTTAAAGGCGTAGTTTTTTCTAATTCTTCTTTTAACTAGTACAATTTCAAGGTGGCGCAGCGATTAATTTTTCCATTTCTATTATTCATTTTTTGCTTTAGCAAGACCGTAAATGCCCAGGATTCCGATCTGATTTTCAAAAATATTACCATTACAGATGGACTTTCCGAAAGTATCGTTTTGGATATCGCCCAGGATAGTCTGGGCTTTATGTGGTTTGCGACTCCCGAAGCTTTAAACCGATATGATGGAAGTGAATTCAAGACTTTTACAAAATCCTTTGATCATATCACTGATCCAAGAATTTTCAAATGGGGTAAACTCAGGATATTCAGAAATAAACTTTGGATGATCACTAAAGGTGGGAAATTGGAGGTGATGAATCTTGAAAGTGAGACATTTTTACAAATTACCCATTTCGGAAATTCCGGTGATTTAATACCTGAGCTGAGAAGTATTTTCATTGAGAATGAAAATCGAATCTGGCTTGGAACAGAAAACAGCGGACTCTATTTGGTGGATGGTAACATAAAAGTTTTGAAACACTACCATAAAGACGCATCAAAGTCTTTCAAATTGATTTCAAATCAAATCAACGACATTTTTAAGGATTCTTTTGGGGATTTTTGGATTTCGACTGATAAAGGGGTCAATAAAATTAGCGATCAACTTATTTTCACTCATATGGCGGGGATTTTTTCAACCGAGATATTAGAAGATCCTACAGCTAGGCTATATATAGGAACTCAGAAAAATAGCGTTTTCATGTCTGACTTGAAAATTCAAAAATTCAGACAATTAAGCGGTATGAACAAAAAAATTGATTTCCCAGCAGATTTAACCGTGACATCCCTTCATTTTGATTCTGATTTAAGGTTGTGGATAGGTTCTTATGGAAATGGACTTTATCTACTGAATAACAGATTTTTTGCTGTAACCCAATACTTACCAAATAGAAACTTGAAGAACTCAATTGCCAGCAAAGATTTCTTAAAAATCTTTAGTAGAAATAATAATGAGGTTTGGGTTGGTACTGACGGTGGTGGAATCACTTTTTTTGATGAGTCAAGCAGAAGTCTAAGAGCATTAATGGATTCTGATCCTAGGGAGGAAATTCCTATCGAACAAGTCACTGCCATAACAACCAGTTTAGATAGTACTGTCTGGTATGGAACTTCAGGCAGTGGTTTTGTAAAATATAATCCAAATACAAAAATTGCAGAAGCGTTTTCTTTGAAAAACCTCATAAACGGCATAGGAAAATCTGAAAATTTGGACAGGATAACCGCTTTACAAATTGACACTTTAGGAGATATATGGATTGCATCGGAGGGGGATGGTACCTATTTATTTGATACAAAAAATCTAAAATTAAAATCTTGGTTTAATTCTGACTCATCAAAAGTCGAAATATTGTTTCCTTTTAATACTCTGAATTGTTTTTTAGTGGAAAATGATACTGCTATGTGGGCAGGTGCTTCTACGGGTTTACTTTTAATAAATAAGGAGAAAGGATTACTGAAAAAATACTGTTCCATCATCCCTGAGGAAATCACCGCATTGGCAAGGATCGATAATAATACAATCGCAGTGGCCTTTAAGAATTCTGCATTAGCTCAATTCAATACTAAGACCGGAGAGTTCATTCCAATTGCTTCTAGTTTTATTTCTGAAAATTTGGATGAAATACAGTTTAATAGTCTTCTCTACCTTAATGACTGGTTATGGGCAGGTACTGCTGGGAGAGGTCTTTTAGCAACCAACATCAAAACTGGGAAGTCCAAACTTTTTACAAAAAGCGAGGGACTACCTAGTGATTTGATCTACGGTGTTATCAATGAAGATTCAAGAAAAATTTGGGCAAGCAGTAGTTCAGGTTTATTCAAATCAATATTGAAAAAGCAGGGAGATGATCTGGAAATTGATCGAATCAATCTCTACAATCAAAAAAATGGATTTTTGGGAAATGAGTTTAAGGCTGGAGCATATCATAAAGATCAAACTGGTACATTATATTTTGGAGGGATAAGAGGAATTAACTTTTTTAAACCTGATCCATTGGAAGAAAACCCAAGTGAACCAAACGTAATTATTTCTGACTTAATGATTGGAAATATGCCCTTTGTTGGAGAGAAATCTATCCCTTATACAAAATTCTTAAAACTTGATCATTTTCAAAACTCTCTTGAATTCAAGTATTCAGCTCTTAGTTTTCTAAATCAGGGAAATCATAACTTCAGTTATATGCTAGAGGGCTATGACGAAACATGGATAGATGCTGGGTCGAGAAGGTACGCCGCCTATACGAATCTTGAACCTGGGGATTATTCCT
>CAYTXN010000170.1:3896-7142 GCA_964441195.1 uncultured Limnohabitans sp. | reverse complement strand
GAAGCACTACTTCCGCCTCTTCATTCAATGAATGAATTTCAGACTCCCACAAATCTCCTAGTTCACTTTTCCCCAACTTATGAAGCCACTCAGGAATAGACTCCAGCATTGCAGGGTCTTCGATTGACTCATATTTACCTTTCAATTTGTCAGGATTGATTCTGGCAAATTCCTCCCACTCCGGAAGCTGATTTCCTTGCATCAACCAGTAGGTTCCAAACAAATCCCAATAATCTTTTGAAGGGCTCAAATGACCTATAAGTCTCCACCAACGGACCATTTCATAGGTAGTTTCTGCAATAAAGGAACGGTCTCTAGCTCCCCATTTCGGGTTTGATTTCAAGGTTCGCTCGATGACTTTATCGGCATATTGGCCTTCTTCGAAAATGGCTTGAAGTGCGGTATGAACTCCGCGAATGGTATTGTTGTGTAGCTTCATGGATAGAAATTCTCTCCGCAAAGGTAAGGGGAATTACTGAGCTTCGCTTTTTCCTTGAGAAAAGGGCCTCAAATTGACTGACAAACGAATTCCCTCGCGGGCAACAGCAGAACCAAAATCATTTCGATCTCCATAATTCATTGGATAATTACCCATCCAATTTGGTGGATCATAACCATTGGAAATTTGGGGATAACCGCTTAAAATTTGTTTTCTAAACTCCAAAAAGTTGGCCTTGACTCCTATCTCTATCCAAGAATTCAATTCCCAATTGAACCCAAGATCCAACCCAAATCGCCATGTTTCCTCCTTGAATCGCGTTTCTATCGGTCCTGGAATTACACTCAAGCAATTTGCACAGCCCCAACCTGGAAATCCAGTATAAAAATATTCCGGATAAACTTCAAACCTTCCGTTTTCACCTGTTCCTTTCAATCCATAAAAAGTAAAACTCAATGCCGTTCTTTTCCCTATTTGAGCATCTTTTCGCAAGAACATTCCCAATGAAAAAAATTCATTGGTTTTGGCGGCATTATTATAATAGCGTTGATAAGCAATAATTTCCGGATTATTAGGCTCTGCTGGATTAGGATTGTATATCGGGAAAAAACTTGTGACATCTTCCTCTCGATCTCGATAAGAGAAAAAATCCCCCATCAGCCCCATTGACCATGATTTGCCAAGGCCTATTCCCACAAAAGGTCTAATACTTCCATTTCGATTTTTGCTTTTCTCTCCGTATGCTCTCAGACCATCATATTTTTGCAAATAAACGCCATCAAATTCAACCCAAATATCTGTTTGGGTAAGCCCGATTAGAGGAAAAGTGAAAAATACAGTAAGGGCAAGTAGTAGTTTTCGCATCGCATTATCCTTTAGTTTTTACCTTTACGTTACGTCTTATTTATTCGCTACACATGGGTACATTTTTGGAACTTGTAAATCGCTGGAGTTCTCAGCTAAATCTCTACCCAAAGCCAGAAGCTGACATACTTGTTAATTGGCTCTTGGAACATCACTTAGGAATGAGAAGAGTGGATATGATTAATTTCTTAGAAGAAAAAGATCTGCCAGAAGCGCTGATGCTAGACTTTGAACGACTCAAAACAGGAGAACCTATCCAGTATATTTTGGGGAAAGGACCATTTTATGGACGTGAATTTAAAGTTAGCTCAGCAACATTGATCCCAAGAAATGAGACCGAAGAACTCGTTCATCTGATCATCAAGGAAAATAAAGGTTCTGGATTGAGGATTTTGGATATCGGAACTGGATCTGGATGTATTCCGATCACTTTGGCCTTGGAAATGAAAAATCCCGAAGTTTTCGGAATTGACATAGCTGAAGAAGCCTTGAAAATCGCTATCTCAAATACTGAAAGCCTTAAAGCTGATGTTTCATTTTTGTCTTGTGATATTTTAAAAAGTATTCCAAATACCCCAGAATTAGATATTTTGGTGAGCAATCCTCCTTACATTCCTATTGAAGAAAAAGGATTGATGCATCGGAATGTATTGGATTTTGAGCCGGATTTGGCATTGTTTGTTACGGATGAGGATCCTTTGATTTTTTATAGAACCATCGCCGAAAAAGGAAAAAGCCTACTTAAACCCTTCGGGAAAATCTATTTTGAAATTAATGAGCGCTTTGGAAATGAAGTCGCCAATCTACTCTCAGATCTCAATTATAATAATGTCCGAATAATAAAAGACCTAAATGGAAAAGACAGAATCGTATCAGGCCAGAATTCCAGTCAATAGTCCCAATTCAATTTATATGTAAAAAATCTTTTACTCCTCAACTGCAAGCTTTAGGTTAAAAGAAAATTGAACCACTACTTATGAAAAAAGATCTTTTGCAAGATTTAGCATTACTTATAATTCGGCTTGGCGCAGGAGGAATGATGCTTACTCATGGCATCCCAAAAATCGGTAGACTTTTCGGTGAGGGTCCGGTAAAATTTGCAGACCCTTTTGGTTTGGGACCTGAAATTTCACTCGGAATGGCGATTTTTGCAGAAGTCATTTGCACTATTTTGGTAATGATAGGTTTCAAAACAAGGTTGGCGACCATTCCATTAATCATCACGATGCTTACAGCTGCATTTTATGCACATTGGGATGATCCATTTGGAAAAAAAGAATTGCCTTTACTTTTTGTCTGTGTCTTTTTGGGGATTTTGGCTTTTGGGGCAGGCAAATATGCTGTGGATCATTTGGTGAAAAACAGAAAAAGAAGGTAGCCGAGTCGCTACCTTCATTGTTTTTTTATGCATTGAATAGGGTATCGATATCAAATTTTTTCATTTTCAGGAAAGCCTGCATCACTCGTGGAGAACGATCTGGATCAGACATCAGCTTACTCAAAATTGCCGGGACAATCTGCCAAGAAACTCCAAACTTATCTTTAAGCCATCCACATTGACTTTCCGCGCCGTTTTCAGTCAGTTTCTCCCAGTAAAAATTAATTTCTTCCTGATTTTCGCACTCCACCAACAAAGAAACCCCCTCTGTAAAATTAAATCTATGGTCTAGATTACTGTCCATTGCGATGAACAACTGACCATTTAGCAAAAACTGGGCATGGTTGATTTTCCCTTCCTGAGTTGGTTGATCCGCTCCATATCGAGAAATAAACCGAAGTGAGGTATGCTCAAAGATCGACAAGTAAAAATTAATCGCAGTTTCGGCAAGACCATATTGAGGTCCTGTAAAAAGAAATGCAGGATAGAACCGTTCAGAAATTCCATCAGGCTTATCCAAAGTCAATTGCCAGCTTACGCCATACTGATCCTCAACCCATCCGTA
>CAYTXN010000170.1:0-3796 GCA_964441195.1 uncultured Limnohabitans sp. | reverse complement strand
CAGATTTCTTTTAGTCTTTGGAGAGCTTTGGGCCACATTTCCTCAAACATTTCTTTGTATTCACCCCCAGTCTCCATGTCTACTTTGACCAAAGTCTTTCCTTCTTTATCCACGAAACTGTAGTTCTCAGTAGCACCCGAAAAACTCTCCGCAATAGGACCGGAAGTGATCTCTTGACCATCACTATACAGACCCAAATGCTCAATGGAGATATATTTATCTTTTACATTTTCCGCAATTCTGGCCACCATTCCGCCCTCTTTTCCGTCGGGACCCGGACCAAGGAAAAGAATTCTTGAACCCTTAGTCCAGTCACCTTTGTAATAAGATCCAAGGGAAAAGACTGAAGTCCAGTCTCTGTAGGATTTATCAGCTAGCATCAGTTCAAAAACTTTGGAAACCGGAGCCTCAATCTCTATCTCAAAATGCATGGAATCATGCTGAAATCCTTCGACGTGTTTTTTGAAATTGTCGAGAATCGCCTGCCATCCCTCACGTTGTAATTCTTCCGAATTCGTTGCTTCGGCATCAAAGGTTACCGTAACAAGGGTCACTTTACCCTGATCTTCAAATTCCACAATAGCCTCCCGCCCATCTCCAATTACGTAGCTGATCAATTCATTCGGCTCCACCTTTTGAAATACCCCTTCAAAATCAAACCCCATAGATCCATCTTTTGCTTCCATTCGATAAGAGAAACTACCACCCGGCTCCAATTCATTTTTGGCGGATGGCGAGTGCCAGTCTGGCGAGGCGCAATTCCACTTTACAATGTGTCTTGGTGAATTGTAGGCTGTCCAAACTTGGTTGACTGGTGCGCCGATCTCAGCAGCAACAGTGATTTGTGTTTTCGATTTAGTTGTCATAGTGCTTAGATTGAAATTTACTGATGATCAAATTTAAATCTTCCTAAATCCACGCACCCTGTGTAAATCTGACAATGAAAAGGTTTTTTGCGACAAGACTTTTTATATTTCGAAATGAAAGTAATATATATTCTAGCCATGGAGTACTCTGTAGCCCAGGCAATTGCCGGCACACAGTATTGTTTTGAAACTGTAAATATTTTTCTCAATCAAAGTGGTAGACCACCAGCTTTTGAAACCCATCTAGTCGGGCTGTCCGAACAAATTCAACCGGGATTTCCAGGATTAATTTTGAACCCTGGCCTACTTCTTAAGGATACTGGCAAACCTGATTTAATCATTATACCACCTCTTTTTGGGGATTTTGACCAGGCTATCTCAGCAAATGAGCCTTTCATTCCTTGGATTCAATCTCAGTATAAAACTGGGACTGAAATTGCCTCACTTTGTGTAGGAGCATTTTTTCTTGCTTCCACAGGAATTTTGAATGGTAAAAAATGTTCCACTCACTGGGGCTTTATGGATCAGTTTAGATCACAATTTCCTGAGGTTGAAGTGTTGGATGGAAACATAGTAACCGAAGATTCGGGAGTTTATTCCAGTGGAGGAGCTAATTCATATTGGAATTTACTTCTTCATTTGGTGGAAAAATTTGTGGATAGGGATATGGCCATTCTGCTTTCAAAATATTTCGCAATTGACATCGATCGGACCAGTCAAAACTCATTTGCCATCTTTCAGGGGCAAAAAAGCCATGCAGACACAGAGATACGAAAAGCACAGGAAATCATTGAGGACCGATTTGATCAAAAAATCTCAGTAGACGAACTGGCAGATGCTGTGGCAATCGGAAGGAGAAGTTTTGAGCGACGTTTTAAGCGTGTAACCAATAATTCAGTACTGGAATATATACATCGGGTGAAAATTGAGGCCGCAAAAAGAAGCTTCGAAAGTAGCCTGAAAAACATAAATGAGGTGATGTTTGATGTCGGATATACAGATTCCAAAGCCTTCCGAACTACCTTCAAAAAAGTGACTGGACTCACACCCATAGAGTATCGCAACAAATACAATAAACTCGTCCGTATGAATTAGACTTAATCTAATATTTTCAGTTATTTAACAGCCAAATAAAAAATTGAAGCCGGAATAATTACGTTTAGCAGTCTTTATTTTTTGTAAAAAAATTTCTCTGCATCCGACTTCTTTTCTATCACGTATCTATCAAGTAAATGCAATCATTAAAGCAGGAAGTTTTCCCAAAAATACCCAGTACTGGGTATTTTTGGGAAGTTTTTGATGTTTATCTTAGACCCTACAAAATTTTTACTATCAATAAATTGGATTTTAAGTAAAAGAAAAGCCCATTAACCTAAAAAAAAGCATTGTTGACGGGTTTTTGAAAAATTTGAGAATTGTTAAAAAATCAAAATCAACATCGAGAGAAAACCAATGAATTCGACACAACTATTTTTTAAAAGACATAAAATGAGATTAAACGTAAAAATAAAAGACGTTCTGGTGAAAATTAATTACCAAAAAAACCAGTTCAAAAGGGAGGAAATTTTAAAAAATCGTCGGGAGAAGCTTCAAAAATTCAGAATCAATTACATTCCACTTTGCTCAGATGAGGACTGGGAAGCGATGTCAGCCTTTTATTCTAAGAATTCCAAAAAATAATTAAAGTGCTTTTTACTTTTTGAGAAACTCTACAAAGTAATTTTTAAAAACTTATTTTCAGTCTAATTAAGTACATTCAGTCCCTGCAACTGTCCCAAAAAATAAAAAACCCCTCATACATAATGTATAAGGGGTTTGTAGTAGCGGGAACAGGACTCGAACCTGTGACCTTCGGGTTATGAGCCCGACGAGCTACCAACTGCTCCATCCCGCGATATATTTTTAAGCCAGTGGCTTGTATATTCTATCTTGAATTGCCCTTGTGGCGAATTGTGATACAAAGGTAAGGACAAACTCTCCAAAATCAAGTACCTTTGCAAAAAAATTAAATAAAATGCTTTCCCCAACACATAAAGCCGGATTTGTAAACATCGTTGGCAAACCCAATGTGGGCAAGTCCACGCTCATGAATATCCTTGTGGGTGAGCGACTTTCGATCATTTCATCGAAAGCTCAAACGACTCGTCATAGAATCCTAGGATTGATTAACACCGACGAATATCAGATCGTTTTTTCTGATACTCCTGGCATGCTCAAGCCAAAATACGAGCTGCATAAGAACATGATGAGTTTTGTGAACATCTCTTTGGAAGATGCAGATGTCATAGTTTTTGTCACCGACTTGTATGAGAACGAGGAGGAAATTGAGGATGTCATCACTAAAATCAATGCTTCCGGAGTTCCTGTACTTTTGGTCATCAACAAGATCGACCTTGCCAAAGAGGGCCAATTGGATGAAGTGACTGCATATTGGACGTCTCGAATTAAATCTGAAACTGTAATTCCAATTTCCGCATTAGAGAAGTTCAACACCGAGCGAATTTTGCAGGAAATTCTAGACCGCTTACCTGTTCATCCACCTTTTTATGATAAAGAGGAACTAACTGACCGACCAGAGCGGTTCTTTGCCTCCGAGATCATCCGAGAGAAGATTTTCAATAATTACAAAAAAGAGATTCCCTACAGCACTGAAGTTTCGATTGAAGATTTTTACGAAGAAGAAACAATCATCAAAATCAGAGCGACCATTTTCTGTGAGCGCGAAAGCCAAAAAGGCATACTAATCGGAGACAAAGGTAAAATGCTGAAAAAAGTCGGAATTGAATCCAGACAGGAATTGGAGAAATTTTTTGGCAAAAAAGTCTTCCTCGAAACTTTCGTGAAGGTGGAGCAAGACTGGAGAAAAAATATATTAAAACTTAAAAAATTCGGGTACGACCCATCCTAATCATGGCAAATATTGTAGCAAT
>CAYTXN010000169.1:0-7166 GCA_964441195.1 uncultured Limnohabitans sp. | reverse complement strand
AAAATTTCGAAAACCAGAAGAGATAAAAGAAGAACTCATTATAAACTGGAAGCTCCTGGAATGGCGAAATGCCCAACAACAGGCGAAATGCACTTACCACACAGAGCTTTTTGGCTTGAAGGCAAATTGTACTATAAAGGACAAGTAATTATCGAAAAAGAAGTAAAAGCATAATTTACTCCTTGAAACAATATTCTAAATCCATTCCTCAAAGGGATGGATTTTTTTATTGCCAAAAACTCAAAACAACTGACTTGCAGCAACTTGGTCACCTGATGTCCCATAGGTTTTGGTGGACACGGGGCATTATGCTATTTTTGACATTAGTCAGGGATTACCTGATAAAATATCAACCCAGTTTGAGGACTTAATCCACATTAATGCCTCTTTCAAACCTATAAGAATGGATAAAATCAGAGCCAAAGTCACCGGAATTCAAGGCTATGTTCCGGAATATCGATTGACAAATACTGAGCTTGAAAAGCTTGTAGAGACCAATGACGAATGGATCACTTCACGCACCGGGATCAAAGAAAGAAGAATTCTGAAAGGTGAAAATCAAGGAACTTCTGTTATGGCTATTGAGGCTGTGAAAGGACTTCTTGAGAAGACAAACACAGATCCACTTGAAATAGAAATGATCATTTGCGCTACTGTGACTCCTGATCTTCCATTTCCCGCTACTGCAAATATTATCGCAGACAAGGTTGGTGCTAAAAAAAGCTTCAGCTTTGATGTAGCTGCTGCTTGTTCTGGATTTTTGTATGCGCTCCAGGTAGGATCTCAGTTTATTCAATCAGGGACTCATAAGAAAGTAATTATCGTAGGCGCTGATAAAATGTCTGCAATCGTTGACTATCAAGATCGCACCACCTGTATACTTTTTGGCGATGGTGCCGGAGCGGTATTGCTCGAAGCCACCACCGAGGAAGAAGGAATCATGGATGCCATTTTAAAATCAGACGGATCCGGCGAACCTTATCTTCACATGAAAGCTGGAGGAAGCCGACGTCCTGCTACTCAGGAAACTCTTGCTGCAAGAGAGCACTTCGCATACCAAGAAGGTGCTTCTGTTTTCAAATTTGCAGTAACAAATATGGCAGACGTTAGTGCAGAAGTGATGGAAAGAAATGGACTAAAAGGCGAAGATGTGGCTTGGCTAGTTCCGCACCAAGCGAATAAGCGAATCATCGATGCTACTGCAAATCGTATGGGAATCGGACCGGACAAAGTCATGATGAACATCGAACGCTATGGAAATACCACAGCTGCGACTATTCCGCTTTGTCTTTGGGAATATGAAAGCCAACTGAAAAAAGGGGACAACCTAATCCTTGCTGCATTCGGTGGCGGATTCACTTGGGGTTCCATTTATCTCAAATGGGCCTACGATCCAAAAAAATAAAACTCAAAATTCAATAAATAATTTATGGCAAGTACTGCAGATTTTAAGAATGGCCTTTGTCTGGAAATGAACAATGATATCTATTCAATTGTCGAATTCCAGCACGTAAAACCAGGAAAAGGAGCAGCTTTCGTACGAACAAAATTAAAGAGTCTGAGATCGGGCAAGACCTTGGAGAAAACTTTCAACGCAGGGGAAAAAGTAACGACCGCCCGAGTTGAAAAAAGACCCTTTCAATTTCTCTATGCGGATGAAATGGGGTATAACTTCATGAACACAGAAAATTTCGAACAGATCTCTATTGAGGAGCGATTGATCGAAAGACCAAAACTTCTAAAAGATGGTCAAAATGTTGATATCCTTGTCCACGATGAGACAGAAACTCCTCTTTCTGTTGAACTACCTCCTTTCGTGGAATTAATGATTACTTATACTGAACCAGGAATTAAAGGAGACACAGCGACCAATGCTCTTAAACCAGCTATCTTGGAAACTGGCGCCACGGTAATGGTTCCCCTTTTCGTGGAGCAAGACATCATGATCAAGGTAGACACACGGGATGGTTCCTATTCCGAAAGAGTAAAATAACTTGTATTTGGCTGTGCGATTTCTTTAAATTACACAGCTTTATTGTTTTTAAACCCATAATAAATGTCGCTCGACATTTTATCTAACTGAAACCCTATGAAAGCTAAAGAGATCCAGGAATTGATCGATTACATTTCCAATTCTGGCCTGGCAGAGGTCAAAATCAAAACTGAGGAGTTTGAACTTTCCATTAAAAAGTATGCTGAATCTGCGCAAATTGTACACGCACCAGCTCCTGCACCCACACCAGTTGCAGCCCATGCACCAATAGCGGCTGTCCCAACCCCTGCTGCGGCTCCTGCCCCAGCTGCTACCCCATCAAACTTGGTTGAGATCAAATCTCCTATGATTGGGACATTCTATTTAACACCCAATCCTGACTCTCCAGCTTTTGCTACCGAAGGAGCTACAATCAAAGCAGGTCAAACCGTATGCATCATTGAAGCAATGAAGCTTTTCAATGAAATCGAATCTGAGGTATCCGGCAAAATAGTCAAAATCCTCGTTTCAAATGCCACTCCGGTAGAGTACGATCAGCCATTGTTCCTAGTAGATCCGGCTGGTTGATTTTTTCACTTAACCAAAATAGACCGTGTTTAAAAAAATACTAATAGCAAACCGTGGAGAAATCGCTCTCCGAATTATCCGTACCTGTAAAGAGATGGGTATCAAAACGGTAGCAGTTTACTCCACAGCAGATAAAGACAGTCTCCACGTTCGCTTTGCGGATGAGGCTGTATGTATTGGGCCAGCGCCTAGCCGAGAATCCTATCTAAATATTCCAAGAATCATTGCAGCGGCCGAAATCACAAATGCCGATGCGATACACCCCGGTTATGGATTCCTTTCTGAGAATGCAGAATTCTCCAGAATATGTGAAGAATACGGCATCAAATTCATCGGAGCTTCTCCTGATATGATTTCTAAAATGGGTGATAAAGCTACCGCAAAAGCTACCATGAAAGCGGCTGGTGTTCCCACTATTCCAGGTTCTGAAGGTCTGATTGACACCATTGAGCAAGGCCTGAAACTAGCCAACGAGATGGGCTACCCAATTATCCTCAAAGCCACTGCTGGTGGTGGTGGAAAAGGTATGCGTATCGTGAAGGAAGACAAAGACTTCAAAAAAGCTTGGGATGATGCCAAAATGGAATCAAGTGCATCATTCGGTAATGACGGACTTTATCTTGAAAAGTATGTTGAAGAGCCTCGTCACATTGAGATCCAGATCATTGGTGACAAAACTGGAAAAGCTTGTCACCTCTCTGAGCGTGACTGTTCGATTCAGCGAAGACACCAGAAATTGGTAGAAGAAACTCCTTCCCCATTTATTACGGACGAACTTCGTGAAGCCATGGGCAAAGCTGCTATCAAAGGCGCTGAGGCAATTGGCTACGAAGGAGCTGGAACGATCGAATTCTTAGTGGACAAGGACCGTAACTTCTACTTTATGGAGATGAACACCCGAATTCAGGTGGAGCATCCGATAACTGAAGAAGTCACTGACTTTGACCTCATCAAAGAACAAATCAAAGTTGCCGCAGGTGAAACCATCTCCGGCAGAAACTATTACCCTAAGCTATTTGCGATGGAGTGTAGAATCAATGCGGAAGACGTGGCACATGGTTTCAGACCAAGTCCGGGGAAAATCCTCAACCTTCACATCCCGGGTGGTCGTGGCGTAAGGATTGACTCTCATGTGTACGCAGGATATGTCATCCCTCCCAATTACGACTCAATGATTGCCAAGCTTATCGTGAGCGGTCAATCCAGAGAAGAAGTGATTGTGAGAATGAAGCGGGCTTTGGAAGAATTTGTGATTGATGGGATCAAAACCACCATTCCTTTTCATATCGCTTTGCTGGAAGATGAACAATTCAAAGAAGGTAACTTCACCACGAAGTTTTTGGAAACCTTTGATTTCTCTAAAGTCAGATATTGATTTTCCGAAAATGTTAATAGCTAAAAGCCACTCGAAAGGGTGGCTTTTTTATTACCAAAATCCTCCACCTGTGGACAAACCGATTATTAAAATTCCAAAAGCCAATCCCAATGAGCTTACTATTACTATTGGTATTGTCGCAGCTGCACTCACTCTTTTCACCCACAATTGTTCAATGTTAGCAATAGCGAATTCAATATTCTGGTTTATTTCTGACTGATCAAGTCCATTGTTTATGGTTGTCCCAATTAATTGATTTCCATTGAGTCTTTTATAGAAAAGTCGATACTTTTTACCCTCAAGAGTCCTTATTATTATTCGATCCCCTTCGACAAGTTTATTCAATAAACTAATATCAAAATCACCTGCTCTTTCTTCTTCAGAAGACTTAGGATTAAGATTTTCTACATTTCGGTAGACCTTGCAGGAGCCCAGAATAATCATTATGAAAAAAATGGCAACAGTGGTGATTGTTTGATTTTTCATGGTGGTGTTTCTTTGATTTGAATTTACACCAGCACGGTCAATAGTAATTGGAAGTCGGATCAATAGATTGGGAACAATTGCAAATCGAAAATTTATTTTTTTGCAAAAATCAATAGTTCAACTTGCTGAAAATCAAAAAACAAAAGGGATTTAACCCAAAAATAAATTAGTGGCCTGCTTATACCTTTTCAAAAAAGTCAAGAAGGCTATATGTAAATTTTTCTATAACTTAAGGAGCTTAACTTTTACCCCAAAATGGCTTTGTTTAAATTCTCGAGACTCTTAACAATCTCCTCAATCGTAATTCTTTCTTGGAATTGCACTGGAAAAAATGAGGGATCTATAGAATTGGAAAATTCTGATCAAGTCAGCTATAATTTCCATATCCGCCCCATTCTTTCCGATAAGTGTTTCGCTTGTCATGGGCCCGATGCCAACAAGCGTGAAGCAGATCTACGGCTTGATACAGAAGAAGGAGCTTTCACAGCACTGAAGGAAAGTCCCGGAAAATTTGCGCTGGTTTCAGGCGATCTCGAAAAATCTGAAGTTTATCACCGTATCAATTCCACAGACCCCGGTCAAATGATGCCACCACCGGAGTCCAATCTTTCTCTAAATCCTGAAGAAATTGAGCTAATCAAACGCTGGATCGAACAGGGTGCTAAATACGAACCCCATTGGGCTTTTCTGAAAGTAGAAAAACCAGCTGTACCAAAAGTGGAATGGGGAAACAACGAAATTGATGCATTTGCATTCAGGAAAATGCAATCCAAAAAATTGGAGCCAAATCCTGAAGCAAAGCCGCATGAACTGATCAAGCGGGCAAGTTTGGATTTGACTGGCCTTCCACCTTCTCCAGTAATTTTGGATAAATACGTAGATTTTTCGGGAGAGAATAGGTACGAAAGGCTCTTGGATGAATTACTTACACAGCCTGCATTTGGCGAAAAACTAGCGATACTTTGGTTGGATATTTCGCGCTATGCAGACAGCTACGGCTATCAGGATGACGAAGTTCGATCTCAATGGCCTTATCGGGATTGGGTGATTCATGCATTCAATAATAATCTTTCATATGATCAATTCCTGACTTGGCAACTTGCAGGCGATTTACTTCCTGAGGCCACCAAGGAACAAATACTGGCAACAGCATTCAATCGCAATCATAAGTACACCGAAGAAGGCGGAATTATCGAAGAAGAATACCGCATTGAATATGTTTTGGACAAAACAAACACTTTCAGCAAGGGGATTTTGGGTATTACCATGGAATGTGCCCAATGTCATGACCACAAATACGATCCGTTTTCCCAGAAAGAATACTATGAGCTTTTTGCCTTTTTCAATAACTCCAAGGAAAAGGGATTTGAAGGAGACATAAGCAGAACCAAACCTGCAAAAACCCCGATTCTCTGGATCGAACGAGATGATCTCGACGGAATTATGAGTTTCATCAACCATCCTGATACTACCAAGCTCATGGTTTCAGTGATGGGCGAATTGGAAGAAAAACGTACCACTTATATTTTGGATAGAGGCGTGTATGATGCACCCACTATTCCGGTCGATGCCTCCACTCCTGCTTCAATACTGGAATTTCCCGAAGACATCGAGAAAAACCGACTCGGTTTAGCCAAATGGGCTACCAATCGTGATAATCCACTTACATCAAGGGTTTTCGTCAATCTGATTTGGCAGGAAATTTTCGGAAAAGGAATCGTCAAATCTGCTGGAGATTTCGGAATGCAGGGAGACCTTCCCACCCATCCAGAGTTGCTCAACTGGCTTGCAGCTGACTTTATGGAAAATGGTTGGGATATAAAGCGACTCATCAAACAGATCATGATGTCTGCTACCTATCGTCAGTCTGCTGTGATTTCAAAAGATCATTTAGCCATTGATCCTGAAAACTTATACTTGGCCCGAGCACCAAGAATGAGACTTCCTGCCGAAAATATTCAGGACCTTGTCTTGGCGAGTAGCGGATTACTTCAGGGAAAAATCGGAGGACCAAGTGTTAAACCTTATCAGCCTTCGGGACTTTGGGAGGCTGCCACATCCGGTAGAGGAACCTTGGCAACCTATGTTCAGGATTCGGGAGATAAGCTTTACCGCAGGGGAATCTATAACTTCATTAAACTGACAGTACCGCCTCCCAAAGCGATAATTTTTGATTCGAGCAACAGAGACAGATGTGAAATAGGCAGAAACAGGACTAATACGCCACTTCAGGCTTTGGTCATGATGAATGATCCAATGGTGTTGGAGGCGGCGAGAGTTCTTGCAACTAAGCTTACAGATACTCATCAAGATGAAGAAATCGCAATCTCTGAAGCTTTTAAGCGGATAGTCTGTCGGGAGATGAAATCCAAGGAAAAAGACCTGCTTTTTGCGTATTATCAAAGTCAATTGAAAGAATTTGAGGCCAATCCTGAATACGCTAAAAACACCCTGGATGTGGGAGAATATCCGATGAATGAAAATGCAATAACTCCAAAAAATGCAGCTCTCATGCAAGTGATAGTTAGTCTGTATAATCTGGAAGAAACGATAACCAAAAGCTGAGATGGAAAAGGAAATTTTTGAGCAGGGGCTGAATCACAACAGAAGGAAATTTCTTTCAAGACTCAGTCTGGGAATCGGAAGTGTTGCTTTAGGTTCGCTTTTGATTCCGGATTTATTCTCTGGAAAACAGGAGGCGGAAGACGGTTTGATGCGCGCATTGCCTCATTTTGCCCCAAAAGC
>CAYTXN010000168.1:0-7343 GCA_964441195.1 uncultured Limnohabitans sp. | reverse complement strand
TGACGACAAGCTTTTCAAAACACCGAACAATCATCGAAAAAGGAAACTCAGAATACAACTTCAGAGGATTCCGTCGAAGAAACAAACGTGTCTTAGCCGCTGCAAATCACTATCAAAAATGGGATTCACTTCGTCACGCGCTGATCAATGTGACCGGACCAATTTTGATCGCAATTCTTTTGGGAATTATCCATTTCTCGGCATTGACCACTTCGCCTGGTGATTTGCTGACTTTTTTATTGGTCTTGGCAGCGCTGATTCCAGCATTTAGAAGCGTGATCAAAGCGCCAAATTTGATTCATAAGGGAATGATTTCTTTGGAGAAAATAGAGCGATTGATAAGAAAAAGCGGAAAAAGAAAAGGACAGCCTAACTCCGACGGAGAAATACCAGCCATATCCACACCCCTACTAAAAATACTATGACAATGCCAATGAAGGGATATATCCATCCTGAATTAGAATGCCAAATGCTTGGCTGACCAATCAGGCGATAATTTGCCCAGAAAAAGGGATGGTGAAACTGTGCCATCTGAGGATCATTGATCAGATCCAGTTTGGCAAGTTGAAGCGATCTTGAGAAACTCTCGCCATCCAAAGCATAGCTGTAGAACTTATTGGCGAGATAGGTTGAAACCTGATCCTCGCTGACCCATTGAGATATGACCATCTGCTCTGCGCCGGCGAATGCCAGACTTCTTGCCAAACTGATCAAACCTTCGCTTTTACTTAGCTGACCAGCACCCGTTTCACAAGCACTGAGATAGACCAACTTTGCGTTTTCGAGGGACTGATAAGCCAACTCGGGAGCAAATAGCCTAAATTCATTCTCACCCGGGTAGAAACTGATAAATGCCAGATCTGGATCATCGGACGAGGCGACAGCATGAGTGGCCAAGTGGATCACTTCGGCACTTTGTGCTGTGTTGAAAAAAGTTGATTTGGAAGCCAATTCCCCAAAAAAGGCATTATTCTCAAACAGCGCCAACTCCTCATCTGATGTTCGCAAAGCTGCAAAACCCTTCAAATCGGAATCGTTTAATCCGGTAAATGGAGCAAAACCCACCATTTTTGAAGGATCAAATCCTTTCTCGACAGGTTGGATAAATTGGGCGGAAAACTGATAACTAATAGGTACTTTTTCGATCAAAAGATTATTCTTTGAATCTGTCAAAAGCTCAAATGGAAATGAATTGAAAACACCTTGTGGAATGATAATTAGCTCATTAGTATTTGTGATTTTCTTCTCCAAATCACCGAATAATAATTTAGCAAGTTCCTTGACTTCTGGTGTAAGTTCGAATCGTTTTCCGGAAGAAAAAAGTGAAACCTCCTGAAGCCACTGATCGATTGCAGGCAGATTAATCTCTTCTTTTGAAATAGCTTTCCACTCAAAATCTTTCGCTGTAATCCAAAAACCAAAGAGGTGTTCATCGCTGAGAAAAATCGAAAAGACAGCTGCACCCGAGGGAAGTAAAGCCTGAAAGTTTTGAGTTTCAAATAGCTCCTCTTCATTGCCATCAAATCCGGGAAAGTCTTTGAATTTCTGCCGTAATCTGGAAAGTTGCACTTGAAGATCCACCCGCTCGCTTTCGAGTACTCCCCTATTTTCTGGACTTAAGTCACCAAAGAGTTTTTGATTATTTCTAGAAATCAAGAAAAGTAGATTCCGCTCCTCCTGAATCAGATCTTCAGGCAATCCTTGGGCACGCTTGATTGATTCTTGCTTTGCTCCGACTTTAAGACCGTTTGCCTTGCTTTGCTCTGCCCAAGCAAAAGCTTCCCGCATCAGCTCTGGTTTTTCTTTTTGAATCGAAAACTGGTATAATAGATCAATACCATCTTCATACGCTTCCAGGGCTTTTTCTCCCAGAAAAATCCGGGCCTCATCGTTGTCAAAATTTACAGAGATAAATTGAGCCAAACCAAAAGCCGATCGCCAAGATTCCAAACCGAGTTCAAAATACTGTTCATCTTTTATACCCAGTTCCCAGGCAGTTTTTGATTTCTTTACCAAAATCTCAAAAAGTGTCAAAGACGACATCCCTAGTGAATATGAACTTGGGTTTGCTTCAATGGATTCCTGATCAAAACCTGGTAGCAACTGAACGACTGCCTTCTGATAAGATTCCAGCGCAAGATTGTACTCGTCCAAATTTTGGTAATAATCCCCCCAAAGCGAATAGTAAATTCCTTTTTGGAAGCTATATCTCGAGGTTTCATCTTGATCAAATAAAGCTTTGGCCAACTGTAGAGTCTGCTGGACTTGCTCAAGTTCATTTTGAAGCAAAAGTGCTTTAATAAGCAGATTATGATAAGATGTGGAGGAAATTGAATAAGATTCAGAAATTTCCTTTAGTGTCAGAATCGCCTCATCCGACTTTCCTTCTTCGATGTAAGTACTTGCCAGGTTGATCCGAATTTGATCTGTATTAATTCCATATTCAAGCAAATTTGAATAGATGGATTGTGCCGAATCGTATTGCTCCAGACGATATAAGGCGGAAGCTTTATTACTCAAAAAGCTATATCTGGCGTATTTTTCATATTCACCTTCCTCTTCATTTAGAAAAGATTCAGCCTTTTCAAAGTAAGAAATGCTCCGAACGTAATTGCCTGTTTCAAAATAGTAAACTCCCAAAGCATTATTCAATCGCTCCGGTTGAGCTGATTCCCTGAGTTGGATTTGAAGTTGCTCGGCTTGCTGAAGATGGAAAAGCGAGCTGTCCAATTTACTCAATCCAAACAATGCCTCACCTAGATAAAGATGGTGATTGTAAATCAACGAATCGGGAACTTGATACGCTCGCTTGATTGTGAAGGCTTTTCTGTAGGATCTTACTGCATCCTCCGTTTTCCCGTAAGCTTGATACAAGTTGCCCAAACGTTCTGCCGCGATGACAAATTCTGACGCTTCAAATTGCTCTGGAGCAAAGGATAAAACTTCTTCAAACAGGGAAATGGCTTCGAGATCATCTTTTTCCGAAGGGGAATCCAAAAGATAGAGTGAAGTGGCTTTCTCCAACTTCAGATTGCTGATTTGGGAAAAAGAAAATCTCCCAACTAAGCCAGTCAGGAGAATAAGTATTGAAACAAATGCCGATTTTTTTAACATTTCTGAGCCTTCGTCTTCCGGCTCAGAAGCTTTATTGAAGGCTTGCCACGATGACCACAAATGGTGGACGTGGTTTTCCTGCCGGTCTTACTGTTTCTAAAAGTCTAAAATTAAAGTTTTTATTGTCGGAGAGCTGATTTATTAGCTTACTTTTTTCTTCGATATCATCCAACACCTCCTGTGGTACGTCTGAGAGTTTGTCGTAATAGAAAAACCGCAGTGGAAGGCTGTTCAATGCCAAAGCACTTAAATCATTCAGCTTGTAATACAGATCCACGTCTAAAATTGTTCCATTAACTGGTGTTGCTCCGAAGGTCCCGTTCTCTACAGTCTTTTGAAGATCGATGATGCCTTTGTTAGAAATTTCAAATCCAAGGTCTTCAAGCAATTCACCCGTAGGATTATCTGCATCAAAATCACAACTGCTGTCGTCATCATCATCGTCATCATCGTCATCATCATCGTCCTCGCATGGGAGAAGCAAACCTGGAACACCATTGTAGACTGGGGCTGCTACTAGTTGATTTTCGCTGAGAATGTAAATTCCATCTAGGTAATTTACTCCACCAATAGTGACGAATGTTTCGCAGACTTGTTCTGTGCCCGTAGGTGTAAAGCTGATTTTATACTTCAATCCTGTCTCACTTGCATTGACATCAATGGCACCGGTCGTTGGATTTATTGCTAAGCCATCAGGAATAGCCGAATAGGTTCCTGTTAAAGAATTGATAGGATTTACAGTATTTGCTTGTCCTGGTTTTATATAAAAAAGGGTGTCAGTATAGGATAAGTCTTCACAATCTATTTCCAAAATCGGGTCATTAGGATCATCATTATCATTAAAACATGAAAATGTAATCATGCTGATAAAAAGGAATGTAACAAACTGAAGGGTTGGTGAAAAGGAATTCATAGTCACATTTTTAACCCTTTGTCGAAACTGATCTAATCCATGTAACCTCATCCCTAAATTATTTTATTTTAAAATTTAATACTATTCCCACCAAGACTAATCCCATTCCAACATAAGAAAGTAACTGGAAGGTTTCTCCAAAGAAGAAAAAACCAAAAATCAAGGCATAAATAATTCCGATATAACTGAGGTTTGAGACCTTCGCAACATTGGCATTTTGGTAAGCCAAAGTCATAAAATATTGTGCCGTCTGCGTACAAATACCTATCCAAAGAAGCAACAACCAATCCCATCCTTCAGGCTGCACCCATCCAAAATAACTCACCACTGCTGCAAAAGGCAAGGTGACCAATGGGAAATAAAATATGATCACCAAAGGATGTTCTGTGTTTTTAAGCTTGCGGATGACATTGTAAGCAAGTCCAGAAAAAAGTGCTGAAATAATCCCGATAGAAGCATAAAATAAATTCACACGTGGATCAAATCCCTGAAGCACCAATACTCCAGCAAACGAAATGGCGAAAAACAAAAACTGAATCGGTTTGACTCGCTCTTTTAATATGAAGATCCCCAAGATCGAAGTGAAAATCGGGGATAAGTATTGCATCGTGACCGCACTTGCCAGGGGAATTTTTTGGAGTGTATAAAAGAAGGAAATAAGTCCAATCGAACCCACTACCCCTCTTGTAATGAGCAATTTTTTATTATTTCCAAATACGTAAACACCTTGATTTTTCAGTACGAAATAGCTGAAAATCAAACTGAATACTGATCTGAAAAGGATTATTTCAATCGCCGGGATGTGAGGAATATACTTCACCGAAACATTCATCAAGGCAAAAAATATTCCTGCCAAAAGCATAGACTGAACGCTGGTGATTTTCAATTCATTTAGTCGTTTGAATTTTTGCAAAGCTAATCCAAATGTGAAAAGTTCAAGTTCAGATTAAAATTGTTTGGACTAAACCAAACTCAATCTTTAAAGGTTAGGAAATAAAAAATAACCATGGCACTCTCCCTTGGAGCAAAAGCTCCTGATTTTACGCTTCCCTCTACCTCTGACAAAAAGTTTTCACTTTCAAAGGACATGCTGGGGAAAGCGCTGATCATCTATTTTTACCCAAAGGATTTTACCGGAGGTTGTACAGCAGAAGCATGTGAATTTAGAGATCAGTTTGAGGCATTTCGTGAATTGGAAATTCCGGTTTTTGGAATCAGTCGAGATGATATCGCTACGCACGAAAAGTTCAAAAAAGCGCATAAACTTCCTTTTGAGCTGCTTTCTGACGAAAGCGGAAAAGTCTGCAAAGCATATGATGCGTTAATTCCATTGATCAAAATGCCTAAGCGAGTGACCTACCTTTTGGACAAAGATCATAAAATCGCAGGTGTTTTTTCTGATATGTTTGAGTCCAAAGGCCATATCGAAAGCATGCTCAAAAAGCTCAGAAAGTAATCAATAAGACACGATCAAACCGTCCTGCATGACCACTTTTCGGTCGGCCATTTCTGCCAATTCTTCATTGTGTGTGACGATGACGAATGCTTGTTTGAGTTCATCACGAAGCTTAAAGAATAGTTCATGAAGCCCTTTTGCATTGGCTGTATCCAAGTTCCCACTGGGTTCATCTGCGAAAACTACCGCCGGGTTGTTGATCAAAGCTCTGGCCACTGCCACGCGCTGCTGCTCTCCTCCGGAAAGCGTGGAAGGCTTGTGGTCCAGTCGATGACTGATACCTAGGATTTCGGCCAATTCAGCAGATTTTCTTTTGAGTTCTACTTCATTGGTCCCTTTGATGAAACCTGGAATTTGAATGTTCTCCTGAGCGGTGAATTCCGGTAAGAGATTATGAAACTGAAAAATAAATCCAATCTGACTGTTTCTAAAATCAGCCAAACTATCCCCCTTTAAAGACAATAGATTTTTTCCGTTCATACTCAACTCTCCCTGCTCCGGTTGATCTAGTGTACCTAAAATATGGAGCAGGGTACTTTTTCCGGCACCGGAAGATCCCACAATGGAAACAATCTCCGATGCGGAAATTTCAAGATCAACGCCTTTCAATACGTGAAGGCTTCCGTAGGATTTATGGATCCCTTTGGCAATCAACATAGTAGTTTTTTTTGAGTTTTTAAAAGTAAAACAAATCCCTCAATTACAGTTATTAAAGGCTTTTCTTCTGAAAAATTGAAAAAACCCGGCTTGATTTATCCACATCATCGCCTTATCTTCGTGCAAAAATTTTCCAAGGATGAAATCGAGCACCATGCGAGTTTTCTCCTGCCTGCCGAAAGACGGGTTTGGCTTTTGAGAAGAAAAACATATACAGATGAATATTCACGAATATCAGGCTAAAGAAGTATTAAAAGGTTACGGAGTCAAAATTCAGGAGGGTTATGTAGCAGATTCTCCAGAAGCCGCCCACGAAGCTGCAGTAAAACTCAACGCTCAAACCGGTACTTCCTGGTATGTGATTAAAGCGCAAATCCACGCAGGTGGCCGAGGAAAAGGTGAAGTGAAAGAAACCGGTTCCCGAGGTGTTGTTCTTGCCAAAAAATTGGATGACGTAAAAGAAAAGGCTGCCGCAATTCTTGGTGGAACTTTGGTCACTATCCAAACTGGCGCTGAAGGTAAAAAAGTAAATAAGGTTTTGGTCGCTGAGGATGTTTACTATCCAGGTGCTTCTGAGCCAAAAGAATATTACATGTCGATCCTTTTGGATAGAGCTACAGGATCAAACGTGATCATGGCTTCTACTGAAGGTGGAGTTGATATCGAACATGTAGCTGAACATACGCCTGAGAAAATCATCAAAGAATGGATCGACCCAAAGGTTGGCCTTCAGGGATTTCAGGCAAGAAAAGTTGCTTTCAAATTAGGGCTAACCGGAACTGCATTCAAAGAAATGGTGAAATTCATCACCTCACTTTACAATGCATATATCGGAACAGATTCTTCTCAGTTTGAAATCAATCCAGTATTAAAAACTTCAGACGACAAGATTTTGGCAGTAGATGCTAAAGTCAACATCGACGACAATGCACTCTATCGTCATCCAAAGTTGGCTGAATTGAGAGATTTGGCAGAAGAAGATCCTTTGGAAGTGGAAGCTGCGAAGTCAGGACTCAACTATGTGAAACTTGACGGAAACGTAGGTTGCATGGTGAATGGTGCTGGACTGGCAATGGCAACGATGGATATGATCAAGCTTTCTGGTGGTGATCCTGCAAACTTCCTAGATGTGGGAGGAGGGGCAAATGCTACTACTGTTGAGGCTGGATTTAGAATCATCCTTCAGGATCCAAACGTAAAGGC
>CAYTXN010000167.1:0-7378 GCA_964441195.1 uncultured Limnohabitans sp. | reverse complement strand
CAAAGTGCATAGCCAACTACGCCCATAGCTGCTACAGCGGTTAGCCTAGAACCCGTAAACACGGTATAGACAATTGCGCAAAGCATAATCGACACGATTGCGGTTTCATAAAGTGTGAGTTCCAGAAGTTGGCTGAAATCTACTTGAGGTCGGAAATCCCCCGACATTCCATAGCCGATTAATGCCATGAGGAAGAGGATAATGACCAGAATATAGTTTCGAAGGAAACCATTTTGAACCACACCTGTCCAAAGTGATGAAAAGCGAAACGTAAGTGATCCCAATCCCTCAAAAAAGGCAAGGGGAGAATATCTTTCCCATTTCAGGATGAATTCTTCTCTCTTCAGACTGGGTTTCAGAAGAAAAAACAAACCTAATCCCAATCCTATAGTCGCAGCGCTAAGTGCAAGCACAAGATTGAAACCATGCCAGAGCTTCAAGTCTACAGCCAAGTCAGGGATATTCAAAGCAAGCAGGGCGGGGGCGATTAATGAGTTGTTTATTAATCCAGGAGCTACTCCGATCACAATACAAAGTATTGCCAAAATCAGAGCAGGAACCCAGAGCCTTGGGCTTCCGGATTTTAAATTCGTATACTTTTCAGGTAGTGGTCCCATAAATGGACGAACCCCGGCCATAAACCCGGCAAAAAGAAGTAGCACATTTGTGCTGACAAGGGCGATTGTGGAAATCAGAGGAAAAACTTCGGAATGAAGGGAAGCCTCATAAATCAGATCTTTCCCAATAAATCCAAAGCTCGGCGGAATCCCTGCGTTGGAAAGTGCAGCCAAGAAACCCGCAATTGCAACGGGGAGCATCACTTTTCGTAGGCCTGAAAGCTCACTTACTCGACGGGTATGAGCAGCATGGTCAATAATGCCAGTCATAAGGAACAAAGTCGCTTTATATAGAGCGTGGACAAGTACAAATACCAAAGCTGCAAGCATCGCTTCGTCAGTCCCTAATCCAATCAGGAAAACCAAAACACCCAACGCTGACACAGTGGAGTAGGCGAGGATACTTTTTAAATCATCTCGGAAAACCGTCTGAAATGCTGCATAAACCATTGTTGCTCCACCCACAACCCATAAACTGTAATGCCAGAAATCCGAACCAGAAAATGCAGGACTCAGTCGGAATAAAAGGTAAATACCTGCCTTGACCATAGTGGCAGAGTGGAGGTATGTCGAAACGGGAGTTGGAGCTTTCATTGCTCCTGGCAACCAAAAATGGAAGGGAAACTGCGCGGATTTGGTGAATGCAGCCCCAAACACCAAACAAACTAAGGCAATGTAATACCCATGTCCTTGAACTAGAGTGGAGGATTGGAGAAAGTCAAGAATGCTGAAACTGTCCGTGATTCCATGGATGACTAGTCCAGCAGCCAAAAGACTGAGTCCTCCAAGTCCTGTGACAGCAAGTGCAATCATGGCCGACTTTCTGGAAGCTGGATCTTCATTATTAAATCCGATCAGGAAAAACGAACTGATACTCGTGAGTTCCCAAAAGACAAATAAGGTAATCAGGTTTTCTGATAGCACCAATCCAAGCATCGCTCCCATAAAAAGGCAGAGAAAAGCGAAAAACCGATCCAGATACTTGTGGTCCTTTAGATAATAGGAGGTGTATATAAATACCAATGTCCCAACTCCCGTGATCATTAAGGCAAAGATCAAGGAGAGTCCGTCTAGGTTGAAATCGAGATTTATACCCAATTGAGGAACCCATTCATTTCGCTCAATAATAGCTCCTGAAGTTGATATTTGGGGGATTTTTTGAAGAAAATAGGTGAATAGTCCGGCTGGCAAAAGAGAAATCAAAAAGCTCCACTTTCCCTTCAATACTTTTCCTAATGGGACAAGGAAAAGCGCAAAAATAAATCCCGAAAGGACTGCTAATAGCATAAAGTTTAGTTTCTAGATTTTTTTAAATTTATAATAATTTGAGCAGCTTGAGACCTGTTTCCGGAAGACTGGTGGAAATTCTTATCGTGTTCTTTGCTAATTGTCTAGAAACTAAGAATAAAAATCAGCAAAAAATGATGCATGGTTGAACTAAAATTAAAAACACATTAATTATTTCTTCTCTATAGAATTGGCTCTCTGGAAAATCGAGCTTTTAATAGGAGGTAATCTTTCAACTACCCAAATAGAAGAAAGTCTTCCACAAGTTTTTTGAGCGTTGAAATTGCTTCGATTTAAGCTACAAATACTCTTGAGGACATCATTGAAACCTTGCTTGGATTTGAAATCGTCGATGAAAAGGAAAAGGTAGACGACTTGCAACAATAAGCAGCCAAAAGATGGAAAGAGAAGCAGAAGAAATATGAGCTTTTAAAAGGCGGAAAATAAAACTGAAGGAGGTCATAACAATTCCCTAATGAAAATTTGAATTTTTGATCAAAATGGGAACCAATTTTTAAAAATATTACCGAAGTAACTTCATAATCATTTCATTTTAACTAAGCTGACAAGGATTTTCCAGCATCTAATTTTGGGGTTTAGATATCCATTTAAACCTTTTAAACATGGGAAATTTTACGCTTAGGCAGACTCGAAAAATGCACCGTTTGCGCATGGTCTGTAGTTTTATCTTTTTATCGGTTGGATTTACGGGTGTTCAGGCTAAAGCCTTTCCTGGATTTTCAGACTTGGAAAACCTATCAGTAGTCACTGGAACTGTCTTCGATGAGACAGGTGCACCATTACCGGGAGCAGCAATTCTTATTAAAGGAACATCAAGCGGTACGATCACCGATCTTGAAGGAAGATTTTCTGTTGATGTAGATACAAATGCCATCCTTGTGATTTCTTACCTAGGATATTCTTCCAAAGAGGTTCCAGTAAATGGCCAATCAACAATTACGATCCAAATGGAGCCGGAAAGCTCGGATCTAAATGAAATTGTAGTCGTAGGATACGGTACTCAAAAACGTTCTGATGTGACCGGTGCTATTGGTTCTGTGAAAAGTGAAAACTTCAATCGCGGAGTAATTTCCAATCCTGTAGATCTTTTGCAGGGGAAAGTCGCCGGAGTGAATATTACTTCGACTAGCGGGGAGCCAGGAGCAAATCAAAATGTGATCATTCGAGGAATTGGAAGTTTGCGCTCAGGGACACAGCCACTTTATGTTCTTGATGGCTTTTTGCTGGATAACTCCGGTACCGGAATCGCTGCCAATCCGCTTAGTTTCCTGAATCCAAATGATATCGAAAGCATCGATGTATTGAAGGACGCCAGTGCCACTGCTCTGTATGGTTCCAGAGCATCCAATGGGGTCGTTGTCATCACTACTAAGAAAGGTAAAGCGGGTACTTCGCGGGTAAACGTATCTGCTTCCACAGCAATGTCTTCTATGGCTAATCAAATCGATGTATTTGGGGCAGATGAGTTTCGCCGTCAGGTAGTAGCAGTAGGAGGTGCGTTGGAGGATTTTCAGGGAAATACGAATTGGCAAGATGAATTGACCCAGGTTGGTCTTTCACAGGATTACAGTTTATCCATGAGCGGAGCCAGCACCGAGAAGTTTTCCTATTTCGCATCCCTTGGCTATCAAGACCAAGAGGGAATTTTGAAAAACAGCAAATTGAAACGCTATTCAGGTAAACTGAATATGAACCAAAAAGCCTTTGAGGGTAGGTTGGTCGTCGATTACAATCTGACAGCTTCTTTTACCGAAAATTTGCGACCAAGCATTGGATCCACTATCAGCGATATGCTTTATCTGAATCCTACGATTCCAGCCTTTACTAATGGCGAACCTACACTGCTCAATACCAATGCCTTGAATCCGCTCAAGCGATATGAGCTTTACAGTGATGACGCCGCCAACAATCGGATCTTGGGGACAATTTCGCCTTCTTTTGAAATTTTTGATGGTCTTACCTACAAGCTAAACCTCGGTGTGGATTATTCCAACACAAACAGATTCGTACAATATAAGCCTTACACAGAAGTAGTTAATGAATCCAATGTGTCCAATGGTAGCTTGGATGAATTGATTTCTGCCAATACAAATAGTCTGGTGGAAAATACGTTGACCTACAATTGGAATAACTATAAGCACAATTTCACGGTATTGGCAGGACACTCTTATCAGTCATTCTTGGATGAGTTTAGAGGTACATCAGCCAGAGGATTTGCGGCTAACAACATCGAGCCAAGGTATCAGGACCATAATAGTACCAGTGAATTTCCAACTACGGTAAACTCATCTGCAACACGAAATGAATTACAGTCCTTCTTTGGTAGATTAAATTACATCTATGACGAGAAGTATTTGTTTACGGCCACGTTCCGTGCGGATGGTTCTTCCAAATTTGGTGACAATAATAAGTATGGCTACTTCCCTTCATTTGCTGCAGGTTGGAATTTGAGTAAAGAAGCCTTCATGGCCAACTCGGGTTTCAACAACTTGAAACTTCGTGCGAGCTGGGGACGAACTGGAAATCAGGAGATTCCATCCAAGATAACCAAAGCAAGTTTCTCAGAGGATCGTTTGGCTACAGGAGCAGGCAGTCTCAATACTTATCCTATCGATACGGATGGTACAACACTCGACGACTACCCATATGGGATTGTTTTTACTCGATTAGCAAACCCAGATTTGCAGTGGGAGGTATCTACTCAATTTGACATAGGAGTTGACTTTGCATTTTTTGATTATCGATTGACCGGTACTGTGGATTATTTCAATAAGGTATCTTCTAATATTCTCTTGGAAGTGGTTCCTGCTGACCCGGTTCAGCCTACTTCTACATTTTGGGATAACATCGACAACATGAAGATTTACAACAGTGGAGTCGAACTTGCCTTAAATTACAGCAGTAGGCCACAGAAAGCCTTCTCCTATGAAATCGGTGGTAACGTCACCTTCATCCAAAATGAAGTAAGAGATTCTCCTTATTCAGTTTTGACTACTGGTGCAGCTCAAGGTGCTGGACAAACTGGTGCTACTATCAACGGCTATATCAACAATCAGCCAATCGGAGCCTTTTACATGCTTCAATTTGATGGAATCGGAGAAGATGGGCTGAACAGATTTGTAGATATCAACGGGGATGGTGAGATCTTGGACAATGATCGAAGCGTGGTAGGAAGCGCTATCCCAAAGGTAATCTACGGTATCAATTCAAATTTTAGATACAAGAATTTTGACTTGGGATTAAACTTCAATGGTGGAGCTGGAAATAAAATCTACAATCATACAACGATGTCGCTTTTCACCAAAGCCCAACTTTCAAGATCTAATAACACGACAGATTTTGCAAATCAGTTCCCTGAAGAATCCTTCAATAATTCCAATACTGTCTCAACCCGATTCTTGGAAAGTGGCTCTTTCTTTAGGCTAAACAATGCTACGCTGGGATACAATCTGAGTCCAAATCTAATTGGGATGAGCAATTCCTTCCAAAACATCCGCCTCTCAATTACCGGTCAAAACTTATTTGTGATTACGGACTACTCCGGATTTGACCCAGAAGTCAATACAGGAGCGACTTCCGGTGGTATTCAGACATTTGGTATAGATCGGTTCACCTATCCAAGGGCTAGGACATTCATGGTCAATCTTAATTTGACTTTCTAAGAACGAGTAGATAAGTGATTAATCTTCCAGAAAACAAAATACAATGAAATCGAGCATGATTTTAAAATCACATAGTGGGTGATTTTCATAAATGCGAGATTTAATATGGCCTTAAAGAAAAAATTATAATCATATGAAAACTATCAATTTTAACAAAATAATACCGACAGTAGCTTTCCTACTCGCTTTTTTAAGTTGTACTACATTAGATGAAGAAGTTCTCGATGAGTCACTTACTGGCACGGGTCAAGCGGAGATTGTAAGTGGGTCTATCGCTCCAGTATATGGCATGCTGCGCCAAGTATGGCTTCACACAGTGAACTTTGGCCTTCAGGAAGTCGCATCCGATGAGGGAATACTTCCGTATCGTGGCGGTACGGACTGGTTTGATGGAGGTAAATTTATTGCTGTTCATCAGCATCTGATGACACCTGGCAATAGTTTGGTAGGAGATACCTGGACCTTTATCACCCTGACTTTGTCTCGGGCGGTAGCTGCTGAAGAGCAATTGAAATTAGAAGTGGAAAATGGCAATTCAAGTGCACAAAACCCGCTTTATGAAATGGTGGCAATGAAGGCCTACCTAAATATGTTGGCATTGGACAACTGGGGCCTAATTTTCAAAAAAGAACGCTCCAGCGAGCAGACTGTAATTCTCAGAGGACAAGAAGCGGTTGATTATGTCGAGTCGGAACTAATGTCAGTGGTCAATGTAATTAGCGGTAACACTGTTCCAGGCAGAATGAATAAGCAAGCCGTTGAGGCTTTGTTGGCTCGTCTTTATTTGAATGCAGCTGTCTATCGGGATCCATACGGAACTCCAAATTTTAGACCGGAGGACATGGACAAGGTGATATCATACACAAACAATATCATCAACGCAGGCTATTCTTTGTCACCGGAATATTTTGACTTATTCAATGATGAGAATAATACCAATCCGGAGATTATCTTTTCTCTAGATCAGCGAGGAGTTCTTCAGACCGAACATAGCAGATGGCAATATTGGTCCATTTCTGGAGATCAAGTTCCTAGACCTGAATTTCCAAACACACGAGGTACAGATGCTGTAGCGGCCACTCCATCCTTTATTCAAACTTGGTACGATGCCTATGGAGATGTAGATCCGGCTGATGCGGATGCTCGTTTTTTCCAAGAGAATACCATGATTCCTGAAAATCTCAGAGATCTTACCGGTGTAAACCCTACCAACGATGAAGATCATTACTACTGCGTAGATGCAGAAGAATTCGAGATGGATAGAGGGATCATCCGAAATATCATTTGGGGCCCAAGAAAGGATGATAGCGGAAATATCTTGAGATGCGATGATGGAAAGGTGAGAATCTATCCTGTGATCAACAGAAGAAGCAGCGGTGCAAACATCCGATATGTGGACCATACCTTCCAGGTAGACTTCACAAATGAAGGTAGTCTTCACAATACAGGTCACAGATTCTCCAAATATCAATTTAGCCGTACTGCACCTAACTGCTGTAGCAACAGCAGTGCGGATATCGTTTTGATTCGATTGGGTGAAGTTTATTTGATGCGTGCTGAGGCTAAATTGAGAAAAGGTGATAATGCAGGTGCACTCGCCGACATCAACACGCTTAGAACTTCCAGAAATGCACGTCCAGCTCAGACGCCAGCTCCATTGAATTCCATCGATTTGGACATCTTGTTTCGAGAGTCCGGATTTGAACTTTACTGGGAAGGCCTTCGAAGAACAAACCAAATCAGATTTGGAAAATACGAGGATAGCTGGACCGAGAAGAATGATCGAGATGT
>CAYTXN010000166.1:0-7508 GCA_964441195.1 uncultured Limnohabitans sp. | reverse complement strand
ATTATAAACAGATGAAATCGAGCATGTCGTATCCGACACACACTGGAATGATTATTAACCATGCGAGATTCCATATGGCCTGTAAAAATCAAATATAATCATATGAAATCGAGCATGACTCTGAGCGACACACAGAGATATGATCATAATGCATGCGAAGATTCCATATGGCCTTTAAAAATCAATTATAATCATATGAAAAGATTCCGGTCACCAAATTCCATGGAGATTGTTTCGCTTTTCTTTTGTGAGCGGGTTGTTTCTCTTATTTTTGTGCCAAACTTAAAAAATCGAAGCATGAGTGTACTAGTCAATAAAAATTCCAAAGTGATCGTTCAGGGATTCACAGGGTCTGAGGGCTCCTTCCACGCACAGCAAATGATCGAATACGGAACAAACGTAGTCGGTGGTGTGACTCCAGGTAAAGGCGGTTCCACTCATTTGGAAAGACCAGTGTTCAATTCAGTTGAAGAAGCGGTGGAAAAGACAGGTGCTGATGTTTCCATTATTTTTGTTCCACCGGCATTTGCAGCAGACGCTATTATGGAGGCGGCTGATGCTGGAATTAAAGTCATCATCACTATTACAGAAGGTATTCCTGTAGCTGATATGATGATTGCAAAACCCTATATTAAAGAAAGAGGCTGTGTATTAATCGGCCCAAACTGTCCGGGTGTCATCACTCCGGGAGAAGCTAAAGTGGGCATCATGCCAGGATTCGTATTCAAAGCAGGTAGAATTGGAATTGTATCCAAATCAGGAACATTAACCTATGAAGCTGCCGATCAAGTAGCCAAAGCAGGTTTGGGCGTGTCTACTGCAATTGGAATTGGTGGTGATCCAATCATCGGCACTTCTACAAAACAGGCAGTAGAAATGCTGATGAATGATCCTGAGACTGATGCCATCGTCATGATCGGAGAAATCGGCGGTAACTACGAAGCTGAAGCAGCAAAATGGATCCGTGAAAATGGAAACCAAAAGCCTGTTGTAGGATTCATCGCTGGACAAACAGCACCTCCAGGCCGAAGAATGGGCCATGCTGGAGCCATCATCGGAGGAGCGGATGATACAGCTGAAGCTAAAATCAGAATTATGAGAGAAAACGGCATCCATGTAGCAGAGTCTCCAGCAGAAATTGGAGCTGTCATGGCTAGAGTGCTTGGAGTATCTGTTTAATCAAAAAGTCTTGAAGTATTAAACTTCAAAAATATAACTGCCTCGGATGAAAATTCGGGGCAGTTTTGTTTTGTGCTGAATGGAAAGCAATTCAGTTTTTGTATTTTCAGACCATGCACACCTCTGGTACTTTTCTGTCTGAGCAATTCTATTCAAAAAGCGTCCGCGATCTTCATTTTCGGCACTTGAGAGTGATGCGGCATAGTGATCCAGTTTATGAATGTGCCGCATTAATGAAACGGGAAAAAGTAAGTTGTCTATTTATTGGAAATTCCAGCCAAGAAATAACCGGATACATTACTGACATAACCCTAAGAGATCGGCTTTTGGCCGCCCGACTTTCTCCAGATATTCCAGTGTCTCAAATCATGGAATTTGACATGGTCAGCATTCACCCGGATAAGAGCTTGGTCGAAGCTTTGATTTTGATGTTTCAAACTAAGTCCCGATATCTTTTGGTACGAGAAAATGAAGAATATATCGGCTGGATTAGCCGTACAAAAATTCTCACCGAGCAAAGTCAGGGCCCTTTTATGTTTATCCAATCCGTAAAGGAGGCCAGACAAATTCCCGAGCTTCGCGAGAAATGGAATCGGATGCCTGAAATCATCCATCTCCTAAGCACACGGGGAATGAAATCCGGTCTGATCAATCAGATCATCACTACAGTCGCTGACACCATTACTCAACGGGTTATCGAAAGAATTTTCAAAGATATTGGCCCAGCTCCTGCCAAGTTTGTGTTCTTTGTTTTAGGAAGTGAAGGGCGCGGAGAGCTGACGCTGAAAACTGATCAGGACAACGCCATCATTTACGAGGACAAGGCAAATGAGCACCGGGAAGAAGTTCGTGCTTATTTTTTGGATTTTGCCTCACGGGTTTCTACAGCCCTTGACACCATCGGGATTGTCTTTTGCGAAGGCGAACTAATGGCGATGAATCCAAAATGGACGCATTCTCTGTCACACTGGAAGCGAAACTATGACTCTTGGATCTCAGACGCGTCGCAGGAGACCGCCATGAACTACTCCACTTTTTTTGATTGCCGAGCCATCTATGGTGAATTCTCGCTTTTGGATGAATTGAAAAATTACATGGGGGAACTGTTGGAAAAGGCACCTGAGCGATTTTTTATCAATTTGGGGCACAATGCTTTGCAATACGAACCTCCACTGACGTTTTTCAGGAAAATCAAAACAGAAGAGATCGATGGAGAAAAACAGCTAAACCTTAAGCAAACGATGAGACCCATCGTCGATTTGGCTAGAGTTTATGCATTGCGACATCGGATTTTTGACCCCAATACGGCAAACCGAATCAATTTATTAAAAGAAAAAGGCATTTTCTCTGACAAAGAAGCGCTCGAATTAACACACGCTTTTGAATACCTAATGAGCCTAAGATTAGAGAATCAGACACTTTCAATTCTGGATCAAAATCGAAAACCTAAAAACTTCATCAAGATCAAAGCCCTTACCAAAGTTCAGCAAGTAACCCTAATTGAGATTTTTAAAGTTATCGAAGAATTCCAATCTCGGATCAAATTATCCTTCACCCGAAGTCTATAATTTAATCCAAAGTGAAATACTTTTATAAAAATTTTATAAAAGTTGTTTTTTAATCAACAAAGTTTTTTAATTTTGTTTGAAAGAATAAATTGCAGTAATAGATAAAAAATTGTGTTAGATAATTCCGTAAAAAACTCATTTTAAGCATTTATTCCGTAGAAATATGGCTTAAATAGTCTTAAAAATTTGGAAAATTTCTTGAAGCAAAAACAATAAACCTTACATCACCTAAACTGTCCTATCAGTATGCTTAGTAAGTATCCCCTCTCCGAAGTAGAAAAAGCCTTCTTAGCAGAATCCGGAGTTGATAAAATCTCGACCCTGATTCCTTATCTTACCGTTGATAATTTTCCCAAACTCGGTTTGCTCACCGCTTGCCGTTTTTTGGAATGGGCAGCAGCCAATCCCGAAGGAGTCATCAGCTTACCAACTGGAAAAACCCCGGAATTTTTCATTAAGTGGACCCAATACCTTTTGGAAAATTGGGACAGTAAAAAAGGCAAGGATGTTCGTGAAAAATACGGACTTGGCAATACCAAAAAACCTGTGCTTAAGGATTTAACCTTTGTGCAAATAGACGAATTCTACCCGATCTCTGCCGAGCAACACAATAGCTTTTACGACTACGTAAACAAATTCTATATCAATGGCTTCGGTCTTTCAAAAGAAAAGGCAATCCTCATTAATTCAAATGAGATCCCATTAGCTAATGGATTACATTTCAAGCAAGTTTTCCCTGAATTGAAGGTGGATCTATCCTTAAGATTCCGTGATCCGGTCAATGACTTGGAAACACTCCAGCAGCAATCGATTTATATGATCGATCAGTGGTGTGGAGAATACGAGCAACGAATCCGGGATAAAGGTGGTATCGGCTTCTTCCTAGGCGGGATAGGCCCTGATGGACACATCGCCTTCAATACACGAGGATCTCATCTATTCTCTGTGACTCGCTTGACCGACACCAACTTCGAAACTCAAGCGGTCGCGGCAGGGGACCTTGGCGGAATCGAAGTATCATCCAACCGACTAGTGATCACCATCGGGCTTGAAACCATTGTCTACAATCCTGATGCTGTCGGCATCATCATAGCTGCAGGGGAAGCAAAAGCAGGAATCGTGAAAGATTCTTTGGAGACTAAAATGAATAATGTCTACCCTGCCACAGTCCTCCAAAAACTCAAAAATGGTCGATTCTATCTGACAAAAGGCGCTGCTGTGAAGCTCACAGACTCTATGGATTCCTATTATCAAAAGGGTGAATGGACCTATGAGAAAACTGAGCGTGCGGTCATTGAGCTTTGTAAAAAATTGAATAAATACGGACACCGGATCAAAATCGAAGATTTAAAAGCAGATAAATATACCAAACTGATTCCGGGTCTTTCCGAAGATACTGTCAATCAGGTAATGAAAAGTACGGAAGCAAAATTAGCCAAAGGACTCGAGCCGGAAAGCAATGAAGTATTACTTCATACAGGTCCTCACCACGATGATATTTCTCTAGGAATCCTTCCGCATATCACCAATCAACTGAGCGAGCCGACCAATGAAGCACACTTCTCGGTATTAACTTCAGGATTTACCGCAGTGACCAATACATTCGTCATTGACACACTTCAGCACACCAAAAAATTGTTGGATGAAGGGAAAATCCAAATGGTCAATTTTGAAGATTTTTTCGATGTCGGATACAGTCTAAAAACTGACAAGGACGTCTATCATTTCCTAACTAACGTCGCTTCCGAAAATCCAGATGCCCGAAAGCGTGGACTTTGCCACCGAGTAGTGCGGGCATTAGTCATTGTCTATGGAGTAAAAAACAAAACCCAACTACGGGAAACCATCAATGATGTCATCAGCATCCTGAAGAATTCCTACGACGGAGAAAAAAACCCATCGAAGATTCAAAAGCTCAAAGGAATGATCCGTGAGTTTGAAGAGGAATTGGTTTGGGCACACTTTGGAGTACAGGTGAAAAATGTTCACCACTTAAGACTCGGATTTTACACCGGAGACATCTTCACCGAACAGCCGGATAAAACCCGCGATGTAGAACCAATCGTGGAAATGTTTAGAAAAATCAAACCGACCAAGATTAGTTTAACGCTCGATCCGGAAGGTTCAGGCCCGGATACCCACTACAAAGTTCTTCAGGCAACGGCCGAAGCCGTAAAAAAATGGGGAGAAGAGCATGATACCAGTAACCTTCGAATTCTGGGTTATCGAAACGTTTGGTTCAAGTTTGAACCGCATGAGGCGAATGTGATCGTCCCGGTTTCCCTAGGAGATATGTCTGTGATGGAGGATTCCTTTTCCAATTGTTACTTAAGTCAGGTAAACGCCTCATTCCCAAGTTACTCGCATAATGGCAAATTCAGCACAGTTGCCAAGCGTATTTGGGTTCGTCAGTTAAATGATATTCAGCTTTTGCTTGGTAAAAACTACTTCTACCTCCATGAGCGAGCCAAAGTAAGAGCGAGTCACGGCCTGATTTTCTTCCGGGACATGAATGTTGAAGAGTTTTTAGCTACAGCCAGAGAGCTGGAAAAATCCATAGAAGGAATGCTCTAAGCAAGAATTAAATCTCAAACCTATCCAGAAAGCAGTCGGGAATTTTCCGGCGGCTTTCTGCATTAAACCTATCGATCAACCAAACAATTGCCCAAAGCGAATGGAAAGAGCCATTTTAGGATTAGATATTGGAGGAACAGGCATCAAAGGAGGAATCCTGATTAAAGGACATCTGCAAGACATTCGAACCATACCCACACCAGCCTTGGAAAGCAAGGAATTTATCCTTGAGACGATTGCAAACTTTATAGAAACCTACAGGCACTACGATTTTGTAGGTATTGGCATTGGTATTCCCGGATTGGTAGATAGCCAAGAAGGAATTGTATTGGGATTGGCAAATATTCCTTCTTTCCAACATGTGGAGTTGAAAAAATTCTTAACACAACGGTTTTCAAAGCCAGTTTTTATAAATAATGATGCAAACTGTTTTGCGATTGGAGTTCATAAGTACGGAGTTGGAAAACCTTTCAAAAATCTCGTTGGAATTACTCTGGGAACCGGAACTGGGGGAGGAATAGTAATCAATGGTCAGTTATACTCTGGACTTTTTTCTGCGGCTGGCGAATGGTGCGGCGCGCCATATTTGGATAATAACTATGAATATTATTGCTCCGGCAAGTTTTTTCAAAATTTCTACCATTCCAAGCCGAAAACCTTGGCAAAACTAGCCCTTGCTGGTGATCCGATAGCCTTAAAGGCCTTTGATGAGTTTGGGAAGCACCTAGGAGAACTCTTCAAAATAATCATGTATTCCCTAGCTCCGGAGGCAATTGTGCTTGGAGGCTCCATTCGGAAGACATACCCTCTGTTTAAAAAATCATTGCTTAAAACGTTGGAAACCTTTGCTTATCCTTCCGTATTGGCAAATCTAAAAATCCTGATTTCCGAACTGGACGAAACAGCCATTCATGGCGCCGTGGCACTTGTGGATGTCGAAGAGGATATAGTAACTGTCTGAAAAATAATTAATAGTTGGTTTAGTAAGTCAAAAAGGGCGATTTCTTAGAGATCGCTTTTTTTTAATTTGTACCCACCTCAGCAAAAAAATATGTTCAAGGGATTGCCACTGCTAAAAAATCCGTGTTAATCCGTTCCTCCTGTGAGCCTATTCCCTATTTTCAGTTCTCAAATTAAAAACCAATGGCCAATCACCTGCTCAAAGTCGCCCTCGCCCAAATCGCTCCGGTCTGGTTGGATAAAAACGCCACGCTAGAAAAAGTCAAAGCTGCGATCATTGAAGCAGCTGAAAACAAAGCTGAACTAATCGTCTTCGGGGAAGGCCTCGTCCCCGGTTATCCTTGGTGGCTTTCAATTACTAAAGCATCCGAATGGGATAACAAAATCCAAAAGGAAATCCATGCCCACTATGCCCGAAATGCTGTTCAAATCGAAGCCGGTGACCTGAAAGAAATCCAAGAATTGGCCGCAAAACAACAGATTGCAATCTATCTGGGAATCATCGAGCGACCGCAAGATAGAGGAGGACACAGTCTATATTGTTCTTTGGTCTACATTAATCAGCAGGGTGAAATCTGCTCAGTTCATCGCAAACTCCAACCTACTTACGATGAGCGACTGACTTGGTCTCCCGGAGACGGAAATGGACTTCATACCCATCCGCTAAAAGATTTTACAGTCGGAGGATTGAACTGCTGGGAAAATTGGATGCCTTTAGCTCGTACAGCTTTGTATGGCTTGGGTGAAAATCTCCACATCGCAGTTTGGCCTGGATCGGTAAGAAATACTGAAAACATCACCCGGATGATCGCACAAGAAGGTAGATCGTTTGTGATTTCAGTATCGAGTTTGATGAGGAAAAGTGATTTTCCTTCAAAGACACCTAATTTAGATGTGATTTTAGAGAATTGTCCGGAGATCTTAGGAAATGGAGGAAGCTGTATCGCTGGCCCTGATGGCAAGTGGATTTTGGAGCCTGTGGCAGATCGAGAAAGAAACTTCTACCAAACTTTGGACTTTGATAGGGTTTTGGAAGAAAGACAAAACTTCGACCCTGTCGGTCATTATTCCCGACCGGATGTCTTGCAACTAAAAGTGAATCGAACACGTCAAAGCAGTGTGGGTTTTGATTGAAATCAAAACAGCATCCATGATCAAAATAGTTGGATCACCCCTCGAAATACCACATCTTCAAGATTAAATTTTTAAGGTTCACTATGAATAGAT
>CAYTXN010000165.1:0-7513 GCA_964441195.1 uncultured Limnohabitans sp. | reverse complement strand
ATCAGACGCTTTGCGGTAGCATTGATATCAGCTACGGTCAGTGCATTAAGCTTTTGAAGGTAAGTTGCATAGTAATCTTTCGGTAGCTTGTATCGATCGGTATTCAAAGCAAAATTGGCAACTGTAGAAGGCTGCTCAAGTGAGCGACCAAAGCTACCTGATAGTTCTGCTTTTGCTTTAGCTAGTTCTTCTTCGGTTACTCCATTTTCAACTAGATTCTGGATCTCATGAATAAACTCATAAACTGCAGAATCAGTCACTTCAGTTCTTACTGAAGCGTTTGCTGAGATAGTTGCAACCAATTTATCCGCACCAATAGAAGAATATGCGCCATAAGTATAGCCTTTATCTTCACGAAGATTCATGAATAAACGAGAAGCAGAACCTCCACCCAGAATCTGATTTAGCAATCGGCTTGAGATGTAATCGTCGTCACCAATCTTCATTTTCACAGGCTGGGTTAAATTAATCACTGACTGCACCGAAGAGCTTCTGTCAACCAAAGCGACAGCTCTTTTGGAGGCGCGCTCAGGCATAGGATAGGTGAATTTTGGAACATCACCCTGTTTCCAATTTCCAAAATATTGCTTCACCACCTTTTCAGCTTCTGTTTTATCCATATCGCCAACAATGGCGAGATAGGCAATATTTGGCTTGAAATAGGTCGCATAATACTTTTTGACGTCTTCAACCTCAATGTTATTTATTGTGGTTTCATTGGAAGATTCACCGTAAGGGTGGTTTTTTCCATATAAAACTGCTCTGGAAAGCCTTCCTGAAATGGCATTCGGATTATCCTTACTCTGAGCAAGATTGGTCAATGTCTGTTTTTTCAATTTGTCCAATTCTTCCTGAGGAAAAACTGGGTTGAATAGCACATCTGCCATCAAATCGAGTACTTTTCCTTGATGCTTTTTCAAAGACGATGCAAACATTGATGTTGAAGAGGCACTCAAACTTGCACCAATAAAATCGACTTCTTGATCGAGTTGATCTTTGGTACGATTAGTAGTGCCTGCCATCATCATCTCACCGACAAAACCGCTCATTCCAGACTTATCGCCTTCCATGATTGGGTCGCGCTCCAATACCAAGGTGAAGGACACCCGCGGAAGCTTTGCGTTTTTCACCACAAATACTTTCAAACCGTTACTCAAAGTGAAGGTTTCTGCCTCACCAATTTTGATTTCAGGAGCCGGACCAGATTCCGGAAGCTTGCTTCTGTCCACTTGAGCAAAACTGCCCAACGTGGCTAAAAGTGTGAATACAAATGCTATTGCTAATTTTTTCATTTTTTTAGATCGATAAGGTGAAACAATTATTCAGTTGCTGGTTGAGCTGATTTTGGTAAGTAGTACAATACCACACGTCCAGTCAGGTCCATATACTCCTTAGCCACTCGCTGAATATCAGCCTTGGTTACTTTGGAGTAAGCATCCATCACTTGATTGATGTAGTTTGTGTTACCGTAGATCACTTTTGCTTCTGCAAGATTTTCTGCAATACCGGCGATCGTAGAGTTTCCACTCACGATATTATTTTCCATGATATTCTTCAGCTTGGTAAATTCCTCATCAGAGATACCTTGATCTTGCACTTGCTTGATAAGTTTGTCCACTTCCGCTTCTAGATCTTTTGGTTCCACACCCATATTGGTGATACCATACATCAAGAACACACCGCCATCTTCAAGCTCCAATGGAATCGCTGCTACGACCAGGGCTTTTTGCTGCTTGTCTACCAATTCCTTGGTCATCAATGAAGAATTACCTCCGGTCAAATAAGTGGAAAGCATAGAAAGCGCATAAGAATCAGGATGATTTCTTGGCGGTAGGTTGTAGGCTTGGATTACCGCAGGGATTTGAATATTGTCATAAATGACATCACGTATTTCTGCTGTTTTCTTTGGCTCAACCACATTTGGTCTGAAGACTTCTTTAGCTCCTTTTGGAATCTCAGAAAAATAATTTCTCACCAACTTCTCAGTCTTCGCATAATCAATATCTCCAGCAATGGTCAATGTCGCATTGTTTGGTACATAGAAATCCTTGTAAAACTGCTGGAATTCCTCGATCGTGGCGGCATTCAGGTGATCCATAGAGCCAATTGGTGCCCACTGATAGGGATGAACTTGATACGCTCTCACCAAAGTCTCTGGAAGGATTGTACCGTAAGGCTGATTCTCATAGCGCTGACGTCTTTCCTCCTTTACAACTTCCCGCTGGGTCTCCACACCGGTGATGTCCACCTTGGAATGTAGCATTCGCTCACTTTCCATGTAGAGTGCCAGTTCCAATTCATTGGAAGGCAGCAACTCATAGTAGTAAGTAATGTCGTTGGAAGTGTAGGCGTTTAGCGTACCTCCGCGACTTTGAATGATATTCATGTATTGACCTCTGTCAATATTTTCAGAACCTTCAAACATCAAGTGCTCAAAGAAGTGTGCAAAACCTGTACGCTCAGGGTTCTCATTTTTGGAACCGACATGGTACAATACCGATGTCACCACGATAGGTGTTGTATTGTCTTGGTGCATGATTACATGCAATCCGTTGTCCAAGGTGAATTCCTTGAATTCGATTTTGTTTTGGGCCAAAACCGGAATGCTGAGCATTCCTAAAATCAGGCCTAACAGAGTAAATTTTCTCATGATAAAAAGATTGGGTTAGTATTCAACTTAGAAATTAGAATGCAATTAGAAGGTTTTAATTTAAATACGAAATAAACCTTTCATCAAAGTAAACTAGAAAAAGAGGGTATAAGGTTTAAAAAATCCACCATTGCAGTAAAAAGAAGATAAACGAGGGGAAAATCTGAGCTTTTCCCCACGTTAATTTTTCTTAAGGATTCAATCTTGCCAAGATTTCTTTGGCTTCATGCCACTTCAATCTTGGACCAAACTGGCTTACGATTTTGGAACTAGCCATGGAGGCAAGCTTTCCACTTGAGGCGTAACTGTGTCCATTGGTAATTCCGAAAAGGAATGCTCCCGCAAACATATCACCAGCACCATTACTATCAATCGCAGTGGTCGGATACGGCTCAATATCAATGAAGGTGTCGCCATCGAAGATCATTGCGCCGTTTTTACCTTGAGTAATAACAAAATGCTTCGCTACCTTTTTCAGTTCTTCCCGTGCTTCAGTCAGATTATCCTTCCCTGTGAATAGCATGGCTTCTTCTTCGTTTGCAAAAAGTAAATCCACACTCGCTCCGATCACTTCGTCAAAAGGCTCCCTGAAATACTTTACCATCGCAGGATCAGAGAAAGTCAAAGCTACTTTTACTCCATTTTCCTCAGCTACTTTCTTGGCTTGCTTCATGGCTAGTTTTCCATTCTCAGAAGTAATCAGATAACCTTCGATAAATAGGTATTTTGAATCTTTTATCGCTGATTCGCTGATGTCCTTCACGGAGAAATTCTGAGTAATTCCTAGAAAAGTATTCATCGTCCGCTCAGAATCTTCAGTTACCATCACCAAACATTTCCCGGTGATTCCCTCTTGGAGATTTGATTCGTTCAATGCTGAATCCACTCCTGAATCCTCAAGATCCTTGAGGTAAAAATGTCCTAACTCATCATTGGCTACTCGGAAACAGTAGTAAGAATTTCCTCCAAACTGGCTTACTGCCACCACGGAATTTGCAGCTGATCCACCAGCTTGCTTTTTAGCTTCAGCAGTGTTGATGACTTCCATGAGCGAATTTTGACGCTCTTCGTCTACTAGAGTCATCAAGCCTTTTTCAACTTTGTTGTCAAGAAAAAACTGATCTTTCACTTTGAATTCAATATCTACCAGGGCATTACCGATGCCTGTTACGTCGTATTTTTTCATTTTATAGTTAATTGTAAAATTGAAATATTGTAAAATTGAAATATTGGCCTAGATGGCCAGATTCACTTCATCATTCGAAATTCAGCGTTCAAAATTCGATATTTAAAATAAAGACCTGCATACCAGGAGTAAGAATTGAGGATCAAAAGAACGTCGTACTTCGTAAATCAATCAAAAATCGGATGACGCTCAAACGGTTTTTCCCGATCAAACAAATACCGATAGGTATGATGAGTTTTGTAAATCGTGGCTAAGAGCTGTTCACAAACTCGCATCATCTTAGGATTGAAGTCGCCAATCCAGTTCATTTCGATAGTTTTATATGGAAAAGAAGCTTTGCCACTCATCTTATCGTACTCTACCACCATGGCACTTTCCACACCTTTTCCCTGATGGTCCGGCACCACTCCAAAGACCAAGCCGAGCATTTTATTGGGTGGAAAAAAGGTCTTGTACCACAGAAATTTCAGCTTACCGACCAGATCCATTTTCCCATTCACATGCTTGAATATTTGATTGATCTCTGGAATTTGGATGAAAAACCCGACTGGTTCGTCTTTGAAGAAAGCAAAGTAGATCAATCGTGGATCGATGATGGGTTTCATTTTGCCAAACATCAACTGAGCTTCTTTCAAAGCGATGGATTTCCCCATGTGGCGAGCCCAAGCTTTGTTATAAACAGTCATAAAGTACTCCGGAGCTTTTTCCTGCAATTCTTTACCTTTGATGTATCGGAATGAATAATCCGGATTGGCCATTATCACGCTGGCACGCTGAATCATCTTTTCATCAAAACCTACATTCTGTACCTTCCTTGCGTAGGTGTATTGCTTGAAATAAAGCTTAAACCCATAATCCTCAAAAAACTTTTGGTAGTACTCAAAATTCCAGGGCATGTTGTAGTTCGGTTCGGTAAACCCATCCACCAAAAGACCCCACCATTTATCACGCTCGCCAAAGTTGATCGGACCATCCATGGCTTCCATTCCTTCACTTTGAAGCCACGCTTTTGCGGTGTCTAACAATAAAAAAGCTGCCTCTTGATCGTCAATGCACTCAAAGAACCCCACGCCACCTGTCGGTTGCTTTTCCTTCATTTTAGGATTGATAAAAGCTGCTATTCGACCAATTGTCACTCCTTTTTCATCCTCAAGCAACCAACGCTTTGATTTAGCACCATTCCGAAAAAGCTTGTTTGTCTCAGGATGAAAAAGCCCTTCAATATCCGCATCGATTGGTCGGATCCAGTTCTTTTCGTTTTTATACAGTCTCACCGCCATCTCGATGAATTCTTTTTGATGGGCAGGCGTAGTGACTTCGATCAGCTTCATTCGGGGGAATTTAGTCGGCTAAAATACGGGAAGTCGATGAAAGGGCAAAAATTGGATACATTTTGCATGTCCTGAGCTCTAAAAGGCAAGAATAAAGAAATACAACCTTGTTAAAAGCAGCACAAGAAATATTGCTTGAATTAGTTATTATTTATCATCTGTTGAATATGGGGCCGTTTGAATCGCTCCAAAAACCTTAAGTCGTTTGATGATTGAGGCTCACTAACTTGGTTTCGCCCAAAACCTTGTCTGTCTTTTAAATGAGTATCAAAAGAGGAAGCTTCTCTTGGATCGGAAGTAATCCCCGTTGCAAAAAGCTCTTCCCCAAGGGACTCCCCAGTCATGTCATAATATCTCCAAGTTCCGGATTTTCGTCCTTCCACATAAGATCCTGAGCTTGCAATCAAATCACTTTTCGGATAGTAGGTGTACCAAATCCCAGTACGAAGCCCTTTTGAATACCGCCCCTTTTCCAAAAGATTACCTTCACCATCATAAATGATTCGTTTTCCTTTGCCATTGTTTAGCCTTCCAACATCTAGAACCTTCCCATTTGGCAATGTGAATTTGCTGATTGACATCAATCTCCCATTTTCAAATTGTTCTTCTTGGTATACAAATTCATCTGAATCATATATCTTCCAAGAACCTTTTTTTCCACCTTCCTTGTACAAACCTGTCCGATAGAATCCCTGAATCTCAGGGAGCTGTTCTTTCCACTCACCAATACGATAGCCACCTTGATAAACACCTTTTGAGATTAATTGACCTAGATTATCGTAATTCTCCCAGTTGCCTTCAAGCTCACCTTTGGCATAAGAACCGCTTATTTCCAGACGCCCATCTTCAAAATAGCGCTTGAAGACCCCATGCTCTAGATCATTCTCAAACTCCATTGTTTTTTGGACTGCTCCGCTTGGAAAAAATGCCTGATAGGTCCCCTGTAGTTTGTTTGCTTCGAAAGGAATGATCTCTGCCAACACCCCATTTGGATAGTAGTTTTGAGTAGGCCCATTAAGCAGGTTGTTATCGTAACTGTATTCTGATTTTTTATTTCCGTTTGAAAAATAAGAGATCCAGTCCCCTGACTTTAGGTCATCCAAGTAGTTGCCGGAAAGCAGAACTTCACTGGATTCGCTGAATTCGAAAAAATCACCATTCAGCTTTCCGTTAGAAAAATTGACCAGCTTTTTGATTTGGCCAGTTGGATAAAACTCCTCCATGATTCCATCTGGAAGATTTTCATTGAAATTTATCTGATAGAGAGGACTTGACAAATCGAAGTTTTCGTCCAAATCCACATCCTTCACTGATTCTACAGTAATTCTAGGATCATCCAGCGCCTCCACCCTTCCGTAGATTTTCCATACGCCCTGTTTTTTCCCATCTTCTAAGGGCCCAACTCCTACCAGATTCGTGTTTCCAAAATAGAAGTATTCCTGTGGGTCATTTTCTGGAAAGTTTTGGATCAAACTTAGTCCTAAGATGAGGGCGAAAAGCGCTTTCATATATATTGGAAGTTAGCTGTAAACGAAAACAACGAGTATTACTAAGTTTTTGTTAACGAAGCCAAATTCTTAAATGTTTATCTAATGCTTGGTGCTGCTGTCCTTCTTCCTGTTGTCCTCCTTCTCCTGAAGCTGGACTCATTTTGATCAATAGATTAATATGCTGCTTTAGGAAAAGCAGCAAAACACAGGCTTGTTGTTCTGCTTCTCCTGAAGCAGAACTTCTCGAATCTATAAAGCTCAACTTTCACTAATCCCTTTTTACCAGCATAATCACGCGCAGAACTGAATAAATATTGCTCCGCATCATCCACAATCATTGCCTCCACAGGATTTTGATGGATATAATGTAATTTCTGTTCGAAAAAATAATTGGAGTCAATTGCTACCGCATGCAATCCATCTATCCAAAACTTATAATTAGTTATCCGGCTTTGACTCGCTCCCTTCTCCCTAAACACATTCAGAATCCATGTCGCCCGAGACTCAATCGACTCTTTTTCCAAACTAGATAAATTCTTTCTTGCAGTAAACTTTTTGAAATCTTGAATGGTGTCACTCAACCTAAATGCTTCTTTTGATCGACATAATAAATGAAGATGATTTGACATCAAACACCAGACATAAATTTCCAAACCCTTTTGTTCAACGCAAAAATTTAAACTGTTTACGACATCCAATTTGTATTCCTTTCGAGTGAACACATCAATCCATCCCTCTATCGTTAGGGTCAAAAAATACACTGAGTGTTGATCTGAAACTTGAAAAGGCTTCATAAATCTAAAAAGTGACGATGCTTAATATTAATAATAATGCTGCTTTCGGAAAAGCAGCATAA
>CAYTXN010000164.1:0-7515 GCA_964441195.1 uncultured Limnohabitans sp. | reverse complement strand
TCCGGTGCAAACCAGAGGGATTTCATCATTTAAAATCTTTTAGTTAAGCCAAATACTTAGCAACTGGCATGTAAGGCAAATCAAAGGCCTGTGCAACTGCTTCATAGACAATTTCCCCATTGATGATATTCAAACCGGGAACCAAGTCAGGATTTTCCTGAGCGGCTTTTTTCCAACCTTTATCTGCCAATTGCATGGCATAAGGCAAAGTTGCATTGGTCAACGCAAGTGTAGAAGTATAAGGAACAGCACCAGGCATATTGGCTACACAGTAGTGAACCACATCATCAATGATGTAAGTTGGGTTCTCGTGAGTAGTCGGCTTGCAAGTTTCGATGCAACCACCTTGATCCACAGCAACATCTACTACGACTGTTCCGGGTAGCATTTCTTTTAGCATATCTCGAGTGATCAAGTGAGGTGCTTTGGCACCAGGAATCAACACGGCGCCAATGATCAGATCGTGATTTTTGATCATCTTCCGCACATTGAATTCGTTTGACATCATTGTCTTTACATTAGCTGGCATCACGTCTGCCAAGTATCTCATTCGAGGAAGAGAGACATCCATTATGGTCACATCTGCACCCAAACCTGCTGCCATCCAAGCTGCCTGAGTTCCAACGATACCACCACCAAGGATAAGAACTTTAGCAGGTAGTACGCCTGGTACCCCGCCCAAAAGAATCCCACGTCCTTTCAAGGGTTTTTCAAGATAGTTAGCACCTTTTTGAATAGCCATTCTGCCCGCAACTTCGGACATCGGCACTAAAAGTGGAAGGCTACGATCTGCTTTTTCAACAGTTTCATAAGCCAAACAAACTGCTTTGCTTGCTACCATTGCTTTGGTCAATGGTTCATAGGAAGCAAAGTGAAAGTAGGTGAACAACAACTGATTTTCCTTAATCAATTTGTATTCAGATTCAATAGGTTCTTTTACTTTGATGATCATTTCAGCGATCTCATAGGTTGCTTCGATTGTAGGAAGAATTTTGGCTCCAGCAGTCTCGTACTCAGAATCTGGAAATCCACTACCATCGCCAGCAGTATGCTGTACATAAACCGTATGACCTCTTTTGATCAGTTCTTTCGCACCAGCAGGCGTAAGCGCCACCCGGTTTTCGTTGTTTTTAATTTCCTTAGGAACACCTATTATCATGGCTAGCGTATTTGGATTTTATATCTCTTGCAAAGATAACAAGCAAAAAGAATCCAAAAAGCCGTTTAAAAAATAGTATTTGGTATTGATTTGGTAAAAAACTGGATTTCCATACTTTATTTCACTTTTCTTCTGTAGGATTAAGATTATTCCAAAATTTAATTTTTAAAAGATGAATATTTCGAATAATTTTTCTTCAAAACTTTTATTTTGAAGATTTTATCTAATTCTTGATTTTCAAACATTTGAGATGTTTGTTGCTAAATTTCAATATAATATTTCCTTTGAGTGAAAATATAGCAATTGATTCAAAATTTTTGATTGTTAATTTGTTGTGGTGAAATTTGCTTCAAAATCAATTTTGGCTATTTTTGGTAGTGTTAAGTGCTAATTCAGAAACCCAAAGTAACTTTAGATTCATTCGCAAATGGCAATAACCAAATCGCAGACGCAATTTCCAGAAGTACCCGAACTTCAAAAAGAAGAAATTTTAAATGATTTCAGGGTAGCTGTGACGAGTAGGCACGCTTCTTTGATGGGCCGAAAGGAAGTCTTCATGGGAAAAGCAAAATTTGGGATTTTTGGTGATGGGAAAGAACTCGCACAGATTGCTATGGCCAAGGCTTTCCGATTGGGTGATTTTAGATCCGGATACTATCGCGATCAAACTTTCATGATGGCTATTGGTGAATTGTCTGTGCAGCAATATTTTGCGCAGCTTTATGCACACACTGACGCGGAGGCCGAACCTGCCAGTGCTGGACGTCTAATGAACGGTCACTTTGCTACCCGATCCATCGACGAAAACGGGGCATGGAAGGATCTCACGAAAATGTATAATTCCGCTGCTGATATTTCACCAACAGCAGCTCAAATGCCCAAGCTTTTGGGCTTGGCTTATGCTTCGAAGCTTTTCCGAGAAAATAAAGGTTTGAAAGACCTGACTCAATTTTCAGTCAATGGAAACGAGGTCGCTTGGGGAACAATTGGGAATGCATCTACTTCTGAAGGAATGTTCTTTGAGTCGATCAATGCCGCCGGAGTGCTACAGGTTCCTATGGTCATCTCAGTTTGGGATGATGGATACGGGATCTCCGTGCCTCAAGAGTACCATACCACAAAAGGAAATATTTCGGAAGTCCTGATGGGATTTGAGCGAAATGAGAACCAAAAAGGATTTGAAATTATCCGTGTAAAAGGTTGGGATTACGAAGCGCTTAAGCAAGCATTCAGCAATGCTGGAAATCTGGCTCGTACAGCACACGTTCCGGTTTTGATTCATGTAGAAGATATGACCCAACCACAGGGACACTCTACCTCTGGCTCCCATGAGCGATATAAATCACAGGAGCGATTGCAGTGGGAAAAGGATTGGGACTGCATTTCTAAATTCAGAGATTATATTATTTCCAGTGGGGTAGCGAGCGATGACACGCTTGATCAAATTGAAACAGAAGCCAAGACAGAAGTCAAAAAACAAAAAGATGCTGCTTGGAATGAGTTTTCAGGTGAAATTAAAAAAGAAATTCAGGAAGTAGTTCAACTCTTGAAATCTACAGCCGAAAAAAGTGGACGTAAAGTGGTGTTGCTTCAAATGGCGGAAGATCTGTCCAAAACTTTAAATCCGATCCGACGTGACGCCATCACTACCGTAAGAAAAGCCCTACTTCTGATAAGATTCGACTCAGAAAGTATTAAAAGTGGTCTTAAAACTTGGTACAAGGCACAGGAAGAGAAAAACTTCGATCGGTACAATAGTCACCTTTACAGCCAAACCGAATGGTCAACTGAAAAGGCAAGAGAAATTCCTGCCATTTATGATGGAAAATCAACGATGGTGGACGGACGTGAAATCTTGCAGGCCTTTTTTGATTATACCCTTGAAAAAGATCCTCGATTCTTCGCATTTGGAGAGGATGTGGGTAAAATAGGAGATGTGAATCAAGCATTCTCTGGGTTACAAGCAAAATATGGAGAACACCGGGTTTCGGATACTGGAATCAGAGAGTGTACAATTATCGGTCAAGGAATCGGTACGGCCCTTAGAGGACTTAGACCTATGGCGGAGATTCAGTATTTGGATTATTTACTTTATGGTCTCCAAATGCTCTCTGACGATTTAGCATCCTTACTGTATCGAACAAAAGGTGGTCAAAAAGCACCGTTAATTGTAAGGACCAGAGGTCATAGACTTGAAGGAGTATGGCATTCAGGTTCACCGATGGGAATGATATTATCCTCCCTTCGGGGAATGATTGTTTGTGTGCCTAGAGACATGACGCAGGCGGCAGGTATGTATAAGACTTTATTAGATTCTGACGAACCAGCTTTAGTAATTGAGTGCCTCAACGGGTATCGTTTGAAGGAAAGAATGCCTTCGAATTTGGGAGAATACAAAGTGGCAATGGGTAAACCTGAGATCCTTCGAGAAGGCAAAGATTTGACAATTGTTACTTATGGAAGTATGTGTCGAATAGTAGCTGAAGCTGCTGAGGCCTTAGAGGAAATTGGGATTTTCGTTGAAATTATTGATGTTCAGACCTTATTGCCATTTGATACTTATGGCATAATCGGCGAGTCGATTAAAAAGACGAATCGAGTGATTTTTGCTGATGAAGACGTGCCTGGAGGAGCTTCCGCATTTATGCTTCAGCAGGTAATGGAAAATCAAAATATCTTCCAATACTTAGATTCGGAACCTTATACTATCGCTTCAAAAGCCCATAGACCGGCATATTCATCTGACGGAGATTATTTTTCAAAGCCAAGTGCAGATGATGTGGTAGAAAAAGTCTACAGGATTATGCATGAAGCGAATCCCAAAAAATATCCTTTGATCTAAAAATTAAGCCCTCGACAAGAGGGCTTTTTTTATGATTAATTCCGAGTGATCTGTCTCAATGTGACTTCCGGGCTTGACACTTGATTGCTTCGGTTCAAGGCTCGATCTTGGATTTCAACATCCACTCGAATGGTGTCAGTTCTGAAAATCGATTCCCAACCAGAGGAAAGCATTCTGTATTTAATATTTCCTTCTACGGACTGACCTTCTTCCGAAACCAAAATTCTCGGGAAACGACCATTAAATGTGGTGAAAAATGGAGGGTTTTGCCATCTGAATTCAGTGAATTGACCGTTCCTTTTGATATAAAACCTGACGAAAATATTATACTGATTTTCGTTTTGCTCTACCCATATGGTGTCTTTTACAGTGTTATTGTTGATAATCGGATCAACAACCCAATCAATTGGATTGTAGTTTGGTGCATTAGCAGGACGCTTGGAATAGGTGATAAGGTTTCCAGTGGCATCCCTCAAATAATTCAATGGATTGAAGGGGGGATTCACGTCAGTAGCTGACAGTCCCAGATCACCTTCAGCGTCTTTAAAATCGACACTTACTATCAATGAGTCTTGACCTGAGGTAGGTACATACTCGATTGTAGAAAATTTGATTTCAGGAACACTGGGAAAATTCTCAGGCGGGCTAATACATGAAAAACAGCCAAAAGCTGTGATCAACATTAATCCTAAATAGTTTTTGAATCGCATCGGCTGAAGGTAAATTTACTCCCGAAAATAACGTTAGTTTTTCTCAGTAAAAACGCAAATTATAAAACGATGCAAGATTTTAAAAGTTTTTCAGAAAGTCTGTCCATTTTGGATGATAGTCAATTTGAGAATCTTGCTTTGGAGCTATTTCAGTTTCAAGCTATTGAAAATGAGGTGTATAAAGCCTATCTCAAAGCTAGAAATGTAGATGTAAAAACCATTAATTCACTGGAATCTATTCCTTTTTTACCCATTCGATTTTTTAAAGATTTTCATGTAGTAAGTGGTCGTGTGGCAGATTTTTCCTCATTTTATTCAAGTAGTGGGACCACAGGGATGATTACAAGTAAGCATTACCTCTGGTCGGAGAAGTGGTATTTGGATCAGGCCCGGCAATTTTTTGAAGCAGAGTATGGGGAATTATCCGATTTTCATGTCCTGGCTTTGCTTCCTGCTTACCTCGAGCGCCCAGGAAGCAGTTTGGTTTCCATGGCAAAGCATTTCATCGATGTCTCTAATTCTTCTCACTCTGGGTTTTATTTGTACAATCAGGATGAGTTGTTGGAAAAGTTGAATCTGCTGAAAAATGACTCTAGACAAGTCTTATTATTAGGAGTGACCTTTGCATTACTTGATTTGGCTGAATCGGGAAAGGAATTTTCTCCAATGCAAAACCTCATTGTGATGGAAACTGGAGGCATGAAAGGAAGAAGGAAGGAAATGATTCGAGAAGAGGTTCATGATATTTTGAAGGTATTTTTTAAAGTTGAAGCCATACATTCTGAATATGGCATGACAGAATTGATGTCTCAAGCTTATTCAAAAGGAGAGGGGAAATATACGCTTCCGAGGACCATGCGCGTTATGCTTCGGGATTTGAATGATCCTTTAAGTTGGTCTACTCGCTCACAGGGAGGAATCAATGTGATTGACTTGGCAAATTTTCATTCCTGCGCATTTATAGAGACACAGGATCTCGGCAGATTTGACGAAAATGGATTTCTTGAAGTCCTCGGCCGATTTGACAATTCAGAAATTCGAGGCTGCAACTTGTTGGTGCAGTAATTGCTATCTTAAAATTTAATAGACATATTTGAAAGGATAAAAAATAATTTATGAAAAGATTAGCCACGATTGCACTAATGGTTGGGATTTTAGCTTTGGGAGCATGTGCCTCCAGCAAACCTTGCCCGGCTTATGCCAAAGCACCTACTTCGCAGAACCCGAATAGCTAAAAAATATGCTGACTTTAATAGTCAGCATATTTTTTTATGTCTTCCAGGCTGATTACAGGTTCACCCAAAATCACCAATCGTTCGACTACATTTCGGAGTTCGCGGATATTTCCTGTCCATGGAAACTCCTGAAGTTTTGAAAGCGCTTCCTTGGTAATCGCTTTTTTGGCGTCCCCACCTTCTTGGGCAATATCTTCCAAAAACTTATCCACTAGCAGCGGAATATCTTCTTTCCGCTCCTTAAGTGCTGGAACTTGCACCAAAATCACACTGAGTCTGTGATACAAATCCTCACGGAATCTTCCTCCCTCAATTTCCTTCTTTAAGTCTTTATTTGTCGCCGCTAGGACTCGTACATCCACTTTGATATCCCGGTCGCTTCCTACCCGATTGATTAGGTTTTCCTGAAGCGCTCGTAGGACTTTGGACTGCGCAGATAAGGACATATCTCCAATTTCATCGAGGAAAATGGTTCCACCCTGCGCCTGTTCAAATTTACCATTACGCTGTTTGTGAGCAGATGTAAAAGCTCCTTTTTCGTGTCCAAACAACTCCGATTCAATCAACTCCGAAGGAATTGCGGCGCAGTTCACGGCTACAAAGGGTTCAGCTTGACGACCACTTTTTTGATGTATCCAGTGTGCTACGAGCTCTTTTCCAGTACCATTTGGTCCAGTGATTAAAACTCTGGCATCAGTTGGAGCAACTTTCTCGATGGTTTCTTTGACCTTGGCGATTGCGGGAGATTCTCCCACCATATCAAACTTTTTCGAAAGTTTTTTCTTCAGAACCTTGGTCTCCGTAACCAATTGTTTTTTGTCCAGCGCATTTCGGACTGTGAGTAATAGCCGATTGAGGTCAGGCGGTTTAGGAATAAAATCAAAAGCACCTTTTTTGGTGGCTTCAACCGCAGTCTCAATGCTTCCATGCGCGGATATCATAATGAATTGAGGAGAGCGTCCCATGGCTTTCGCCTGATCCAAAACCTCAATCCCGTCCATTTTTGGCATTTTGATATCGCAAAGAACAAGATCAAAATCTTCCTCCTGCATTTTGGCCAATCCTTCTTCTCCGTCTTGGGCTTCTGTCACTTCAAACTTTTCGTACTCGAGGATCTCCCTGAGGGAGGCGCGGATAAACCGCTCGTCGTCAATAATGAGAATCTTTGGCATGTCGTAAAGTAAATAAAAAAGTGCAAGTCTGTAAGCCGGGTTCTGTTTCTCCCGAAAAAATCGGGAAATACCTGTCATTTATCTAGCCCCGACCTCACGATCGGGGTCTATCGATCTACCCACCCCGGAATCCTGCCTAAGCAGAAATCGAACGAGCAGCTCTTTGCCCGGGGCCTATTTGATCTTTCAACCCATAAGGTTTGCCTAGCTCCAAATGTCACCATTTGGACGGTGGGCTCTTACCCCACCTTTTCACCCTTACCCTTCGATAGGCTCAGGGCGAGGCCCTGTATCGAATGGCGGTTTGTTTCTGTGGCCCTGTCTGTCTTCCTGTCGTCGCCAACAGAAATCCTTCCCGTTAGGAAGTATGGCGCTCTATGTTGCCCGGACTTTCCTC
>CAYTXN010000163.1:0-7560 GCA_964441195.1 uncultured Limnohabitans sp. | reverse complement strand
CATATTTTAGTAAGCCATCTTGCCTGATTACCTTTGCGCATGGCAGAACAAATCCTCATCCTTGATTTCGGTTCTCAGTACACCCAACTCATCGCAAGAAGAGTGAGAGAACTGAACGTTTATTGCGAAATCCACCCATACAATAAAGTCCCTGAAATCACTCAAGATATCAAAGGCGTCATCCTTTCCGGTTCGCCGTGTTCGGTACGCGATGCGGGTTCTCCGGACTTGGACTTAGATGTGTTTAGAGGCAAACTCCCACTTTTAGGTGTCTGCTATGGCGCCCAACTATTAGCCAGTAAATATGGGGGAGAGGTGCTTCCTTCTTCGATTCGGGAATATGGACGAGCTAATCTGGATCATATTGACTTGCATCATGACCTCTTGAAGGAAATGACCCATGGTTCACAAGTTTGGATGTCCCATGGCGACACGATCAAAACGCTTCCATCAGGTTTTGAAGTAATTGCCAGCACTTCATCGGTGGAAGTAGCTGCATTCAAAGTTGAAGGAGAAAAGACTTATGGTATTCAGTTTCATCCGGAGGTAACTCACTCTTCAGAAGGAAAAAATCTTCTTCGAAACTTTGTCGTCGGAATCTGCGGCTGTGCTCAGGATTGGACCTCAGATATATTCATAGATTCCTCGATTGCGGCATTGAAAGCCAAGATCGGAACGGACAAAGTGGTCATGGGACTCTCAGGTGGGGTAGATTCTTCTGTAGCGGCTACATTGATTCATAGAGCGATCGGTGATCAATTGACCTGTGTATTTGTAGATAATGGTCTGCTTCGCAAAAATGAATTCGAAGAAGTGCTTGATTCTTACAAACACATGGGATTGAATGTGATCGGAGTCGATGCGAAAAAACGATTTTACGATGCCTTGGCTGGTCTGACAGAGCCTGAAGAAAAACGAAAAGCGATCGGGCGAGCTTTCATAGAGGTTTTTGACGAAGAAGCACATAAAATTGAAGGAGTGAAATGGCTAGGTCAAGGCACGATTTACCCTGACGTGATTGAATCAGTTTCAGTAAAAGGACCTTCAGCCACGATCAAATCTCACCACAATGTCGGCGGCTTACCTGATTTCATGAAACTTTCTGTAGTAGAGCCATTGAATACGCTCTTCAAAGACGAAGTGAGAGAAGTAGGAAGAGCATTGGAAATCGTTGAGACTATTATTGGAAGACACCCATTTCCAGGACCGGGTTTGGGAATCAGAATCCTTGGTGATATCACAGAAGAGAAAGTCAAGACCCTTCAAGAGGTTGATCATATCTTTATTCAAGGCCTGAAAAATCACGGACTCTACGATCAGGTTTGGCAGGCTGGAGCAATCTTGCTTCCAATTCAATCGGTAGGTGTGATGGGAGATGAGCGTACGTATGAGAAAGTTGTTGCGCTACGAGCTGTTGGCTCTGTAGATGGAATGACTGCTGACTGGATCCATCTTCCTTATGAATTCCTGGGCAAAATGTCAAATGAAATCATCAATCGGGTGAAAGGTGTCAACAGAGTGGTATATGATATTTCATCCAAGCCACCTGCAACCATAGAGTGGGAATAAACCACTGTATTTCTTTAACAAAATCACTATAAAACCAGACTTTGAAGTCTGGTTTTTTTTATGCTCAATTTTTACAATTCATTTACAAATCGAAACATGCCTAATGCATCACGGAATTATTCAAATTAGTTTTAAATCATAATTTATACCGAGATCTAAAAAATTCAAGAAAGAGAAATAAAATCAGGATACAATATCAAGCTGATATTTACTTAATCATTGAGTTTCTAACCTATCAAAATCAGATATGCAAATGGAAATATTTCTTGGAAATACACCTCTGATAGCTAGCCTTGTTGCATTGATAGGGATTGGGTTCATGTTCTTCATTTTGATTGGGCAAAAAAGGCAAGCTTTGCATGCAAATTTGGATAAGTTAGAAATTTCTGAGCAAAATGAATTGGGCGAGGTTGATCCGATTTATGAAAGTGAAAATAAAATCAAGTCAAAGGCAGAAGAAATACTTGAGCAATTTGATGAGTTAGAACTTATTCAGAAAATTTATAAACTACTGGTTCTAGAGGAAATCTACCTTCAACAAGGGTTGACTGTAGGAGATTTTGCTAAGAAGCTTGGTGTGCAAGCCCGGATAGTTACACAAATTTTCAGTGAACTTTACGGTCATACTTTTAAGGAATTGATCAATATGTACCGGGTGGAATATGCCAAAGAGAGGATTGAAGAGGGTTTCTTAGATCATTTCACGATGGAAGCTTTAGGTCAGAAGGCGGGTTTTAGCTCGCGTACGACTTTTTTCAATGTGTTCAAAAAAGAAATAGGAGTTTGCCCAAGTGAGTATTGGAAAAATTATCTTACACAAGCAGCATAAGATAAAATAGGTTGAGTTGGTTTGGTTAATTTTTAGTGAAACCTGTACCCAATAGGGTGCAGGTTTTGTTTAATTTTATTTTAAATTAGTAATTAAGTTGTTATATAGTTTAATCGTTAATTTAAAATTATGATTATTTTATTGGTGTTACCGAATACTTTAAAATATATTTCCTGATAATTTTCATTCTTTGAAAATGTCTTTTGAAACATAAAAAAATGATTTGATCACCCATAGTGTTTCAAAAGCAGTTTTTGGAACATACTTTATTTGATTATTGACTATATATACTACTAATTTGAATTGATTGTTTGTTGAAGCAGGAGGAGAGATATTTTAATTCAAAGGAACTGTCGAAATTATGAAAAATGAATTGGAAACGAAATCAAATTTGAGAGGCAATATTTTTTATTTAGAAAGTGCCTTCTCCAATATGTTTAATAGAATTTCGCGTGCATTAGTTTTCTGTTTTTTCTCAATTAACTACAGGGTTTTCTTAATTAGGATGCTTCTGGCCTCGAGCGTTTTGTTTTTTACAGGAATTCAGTTGAGCGCACAAATCAAACTTGACAAAAGCGGAAATCAGACCATCAATTTGAAAGAAAAAAATGGCTTGCCAGGTTTAGAAGCAGCAAAGATACCAAGTGGTATAACCTTCTCTTCCGAACTAGAAAAAGTGTACGGGGATGCAAATTATGAATTGGGACAGCAATTTGACATGAATGGAATGCTGATCAACTATTCAGCGGAAGATACTACCATCCTGAAAATTGATGAGAATATGGCGATGATATTAAAAGCAGGGGAGACAAAAGTGTTTGCAGAAATTTCCCAATATCAAAATTCATCAAATTCAGTACCTCTTGTTCAAAACTTAAAAGTACTTCCAGGAACGCTAAAATTGACGGTTTTACCTGGTCAGATCAAAGTATTTGGAGATCTTGATCCGAATTTTAAATTTGAAGCTTCAGGCTGGGTTTATGGAGAAGGGCAAGAGGTCATTTCCGGTAATCTCGCGAGAGAACAGGGAGAAAACACTGGAAAGTACAGTGTAAACCTTGGTGATTTGTCGGCTGGAGGTAATTACCAGATCGAATTTTCTGCTGCAGAATTTGAAATTATTCCCCAAGAAGTACTTGTGGAGGCACAGTCTGTTGCCAAATATTTTGGAGCTGATGATCCGGAATTGACCTATTTTGTCGAAGGGTTAAATGCGGAAGATTTGGTGCAGGTTGTATCGGGCCAAGTAAAAAGACAGGCAGGGGAATCTGTTGGTCAATATACCATTGAAGTAGGGGATTTGAAGGTTTCGGAAAACTATAAACTGACGTTTCAGGAAGGGGTTTTTGAAATTAAGCTCACTGAATTAAGTGCTATTTTTGATCCGGAAGAAATTGAAACCACTTGGTCCACAATGCCGGAATTCCCTGTCTTTGTTAGTGCATTAACTCTTGATGGACAGATTTTGGATTTACCAGTAAGCTGGGTAAAAAATGATCTAAACTTGCTTTTGAATGGAGCTTGTTCTGTATCAGGAGTGATACAATTGCCAGATGGAATAGCAAATCCACAATCATTACAGCCAAATCAAAAACTAACTGTAACTCCTAAACCAAGTCCGGAGGATGTGCTGCTTAGTAACCTGAAATTTGAACCAGTCTCTTCTCTTTCCAGCATCGAAATCGGGCAGTTTGCGGTAGTGGATAAACTTGATGATGTACATTCCATTTCATTAGTCGATGGAAGTCTTGATAACTCCCAATTTGAAGTAAATGGAGCTGCTCTTTCTTGGAAATACTCACCAAATCAAGGTGTAAAAAATCAATATTCAATTTTGGTTTCAGTCCTTGATCGAGCTGGAAATAGCCTTGAAAAACAGTTTGAATTAAGTGCAGAATTCACTCAAATCAGTAAAATTCATGTTCATAATGTCTTTACTCCAAATAGTGACGGATTCAATGATACTTGGGGAATCCCAGCTGCTTCTGAAATAGAAGGAATTCAAATTCGAGTTTTCAGTAAAAACGGAAATCTTTTATTTGAGACAGAAAATCCTGAGGTACAATGGGACGGCACATCTAGAGGCAAAATTCTTCCAGCAGACACCTATTTTTGGGTTCTAAGCACCAATAAAACAGGGGAAACTCGAAAAGGATTTTTGACCTTATTACGGTAAATAAGTCTAAGAAATCTTCTTGGATTTTTTCCAGAAAGAACTGAGGACCCAAGATGTTTTCTTAGAAATCATGGGTTATTAAGGCTTTGAAGAACATTCCTCAGGTTTTCAGTTTGATTTCGCAATTGTGGCTTAAACTTTGGGTTTGAAATTATTGGGTTAAATTTGCCCAGCTTTAATCTTCCCACGATATCCGGAATTATGCGAAATCTATTTCTATTAATAGCACTACTTTTTGCCCTACAATTTTCACATGCTCAAGGTCTTCCTTCAGAATACGTTAAAGCAAAAGCTGCGCTTCAGGCCAAAGACTATTGGGAAGCAATGAATGGTTTTAAGCAACTGACGGATTCCGATAAATATGGAAACCTAGCCAATTATGCGGCATTTCATCTAGCAGAAGCTGCACTTGGCGCCAACCAACCAGCTCAGGCAATCAGTGCTTTGCAGTCAATTTATGGTAAAAACTGGAATAAAGCGGATGAGGCAAAATACCTTTTGGCTACCGCCTATTTCAGAAACAACCAAAATTCAGAAGCACTTAAGGTCATAAAAACCATAAAAAAGGAAGAAATCCTTCAGCAGGCATACAATCTTTCTTATGAATTCCTATCCAAGGCTACAGCTAGTTTTTTGGTAGCAAATCTTAATGAATTCAAAGCCAATGAAGGTTATGCCGCAGCAGTGGCTACAGTTCTTCAAAAGCAATCCATTATGTCTTCAAGTGAAATTGAAGCTTTGAATCAAATCCGCGCGACAAATCCAAGAAGTAATACAGTCCAAGATGATGTGCTGGACATAGTGGTGATTTTACCCTTCACCAGTACCAATTCTTCCTCAGTGTCAGGAATTGGGTACACAGATTTTATGTTTGAGCTTTTCCAAGGGATCGCGCTGGGCGTAGAGCAAATGAAGAAAGAAGGTCAAAAGGTCAATTTGACAACCTTTGATTCTAAACGGGATATCAATCATCTTACAAACCTCTTAAAAGACAAGACTGTAGCCGAAGCAGATGTGATCATTGGACCAATCTATCCAGAAGAGACGGACGTGGTAAGTGTTTTCGCAGAGAAGGCCCAAATTCCATTTATTCATCCACTTTCCAATTTGGGGGAAAGATTTGAGCAGTTCAAATACAGCTATCTATTTAGACCATCCGTCAATTCGCTTTCGGCAGGAATCATTTCCAATTTGAAATCCCAAAATTGGGGCAAACGAGTCGCTGTCGGTTACAGTGGAAGTTCCCGAGATGAAGCTTTAGGACTTTTACTTCAGACAGAATTGCAGAAGGCAGGCTTTACTGTCTCAAAAATCCAGAAGTTGGACTCTAGAAATGCTTCAACATTTCTCCAAGGACTCGGAGTCAGTCGGGGAAACAATCCTTCAGTGGATCAGGTGATTTTGCTTTCTGATGATCCTGCCATTGCACAATCGGTATTTTCTTTAATGGAAAGTATATCTACGTCAGTACCTCTATTAGTGATGGATTCCTGGTTGGGTTTCAATTTTGCCAATTACGAGATGCTGGAGTTTCCAAACTTTTACTTCATTGCTAACAATACCCCCAAATTTGATACTGAGGCGATGAGCGAATTCCGGGATCAATTCTACAGGCGATATTATACCTATCCTGGTATGAATTCCATTTTAGGATTGGAGCTGGTTTACTGGCTAGGATCCAATTCAAAAGCGACAATGGATTATAATCTCAGACGAAGTTTAGATCAAAATTCTTTCCAACAAGGTAAATTGACTTGGGGTTTTAATTTTCAAAATTCAAACAATAACAGCTACGCGCCAGTATTCAAGATGGAAGCTGGAGAGCTGATACCTTTAAAATAAACCATGCAGATTTCTGAAAGCAAGCGGCTATTTGCCCATGCCAAAAACTTCATTCCTGGTGGAGTGAATTCTCCAGTTCGTGCCTTTCGTGCAGTAGGAGGAGACCCTATTTTTATCAAAAGAGCAGATGGAGCATTTATCTATGATGAAGACGATAACTCCTATATCGAGCTGATCAATAGCTGGGGACCAATGATTTTGGGCCATAACCATCCGATGATCAAAGAAGCGGTGATCAAAGCGATGGAAAATGGGACTTCCTTCGGAGCGCCGACTGCCAGAGAGGTCGAAATTGCAGAACTGATCGTGAGTATGGTTCCTTCGGTGGAAAAAGTCCGAATGGTCAATTCAGGTACTGAAGCTACAATGTCCGCAATTCGAGTTGCCCGAGGTTTTACTGGTCGCGACAAATTCATCAAGATGGAAGGACATTACCACGGTCATGGTGATTCTTTCTTGATTTCTGCTGGTTCGGGAGCCATTACCATGGGACATCCAGATTCACCCGGAGTCACTGAAGGGACTGCAAAAGACACACTTTTAGCTCCATACAATGATTTGGAAGCGATCGAACGATTGGTAGCCGCAAATAAAGGAGAAATAGCAGCTTTGATTTTGGAGCCCGTTCCGGGAAATATGGGATTGACTTTGCCTCTTCCGGATTACCTCGCAGGACTTCGAGAAATCTGCACTCGTGAAGGAATCGTTTTGATTTTTGACGAGGTGATGACCGGGTTTCGCTTGGCAAAAGGCGGTGTGCAAGAGCTTTTTGGAGTGACTCCTGATATGACAACACTTGGCAAAATCATCGGAGGAGGTATGCCAGTAGGAGCTTATGGTGGGAAAAAAGAGATTATGGAGTTTGTCTCTCCTGCAGGACCTGTCTATCAAGCTGGGACACTTTCTGGAAATCCAATTGCCATGGCAGCTGGATTGACAATGCTGAATTATTTGAATACTCATCCTGAAGTTTATACCCGATTGAATGAAATCGGGAAGCAGGTCGCTTCGGGAATGGCCACAATTAATCAACGCCTAGGTCATGACTTCACCATTAATCAATTGGGAAGTATGTACTCCTTGTTTTTTACAACGGAAGCCGTGACGGATTTTGAATCGGCAAAGAAATCGGATACGGCGCTAT
>CAYTXN010000162.1:0-7599 GCA_964441195.1 uncultured Limnohabitans sp. | reverse complement strand
AGATTCATGGGTATTTTCGGGCTTTCCATTCTATTTGTCCGGGCCAAAAGTAATAAAGAATAGTCAGGCTAAGGTTCCCCATTTGGTAAAATTCAAAAAGTAGTAGTGGCAAAAGACTTAGCTTTTGCTTGACCTTTTTTGAAAAAAAACTCAGAAAAAGACTCTGTAGAAGAATTTTGAAAACTAGGATACATAGTCCAATCTGCCAATTAATCACAATTAGTCCAAGGATAGCGGGATAAAATAAGAACTGGAGACTAAGTAATATTTTCCAGGAATAGGAAAGAGTCATCGCTCCTGCCATCCAGCGTTTGCGCTGCTTAAAAAGTGAGTTCACATCCCTCTCAGCTTTGGTTTTGACGAGAAAATTTTCACTGACTTGATGCTTGATTTTGAAGCCGAGCTTGCTGATTGCTTTGGAAATCTCCAGGTCTTCTGTCAATGAAAACGGGATTTTTTGAAATCCTCCACATTCTAGATAGGCCCGTCTACTGATCACCATGTTATTTCCAAGACCTGTTGTAGGAAGTTTTAAATCGGTTATAATTTTGACTATTCCCAAGGTATTCCACCAGTCAATTTCCTGCATTTTTTGAAAAAGGTTATGGCTTTTAACCTGAGTGATGCCTAGTACAAGTCCAGTATTTTCATCAAAACAGTTGATTCCTTCACGAATCCAAGTTTCTGGAACTTCACAATCGGCATCGGTAAAGAAGAAAAATTCGCCCGAAGCATGCTCACTCAAAATCGAAAGCGCATTTGCCTTTCCGTTTTTTTGAGAAAGATTTTTTTTGGCTGTTTGAATTGAAATCCACTTTCTGTTCACACCTTTCTTTACCCAGTTTGCGATGATTTCATGAGTTTGATCTTCGCTTTGATCATCCGCAATGAGGAACTCAAGCTGTTCGATAGGGTAATCAAGTGTGTCAAAACTTCTGAGAAGAAATGGAAGGTACTTTTCTTCATTTCTCGCAGCAACTAAAACAGAAACCTTGGGAATTCTATCCTTTTTTTTGAAATGATTTTTCCAGTTTACCCTCAGAAATAACAAAAGCAAGAGGTATTGGACAATCAGTAAACCTGCAAAAATCCCTAACCAAACCATTATTACAATAAACTGGTTTGAATCCCTTTCCCTACCAAAAAATCAAGAAAATCCGGAAGAACTTGCCGAATAACATCCTTAGTTTTCAGTTGATCATGGAAGAGAATGATACTTCCCGGTCGGGTATTTTGGATGCTTTTTGACAAAATTCGAGGAGAGTTTAGTGTCGGATCATAATCTCCCGAGAGCACATTCCACATGATCAGTTTCTTGGATTTCAAGACCTTTTTAGCTTGGGAATTCTTAATTAATCCATAAGGTGGGCGAAATAGTTCGGTTTGGATACCGAGCGAATTTTCCAATTCTTTATCAAACGCCTGAATATTTTTGAGATATTCTTCGTCATCGGTTTTCCACCCATTCAGGTGGTTAAACGTGTGATTGCCTATTCGAAATCCTGCATCCAAAACCTCTTTTCCCAAGGTTGGATATTTTCCAAGATTATCTCCCACCATAAAAAATGTTGCCTTGAGATTTCTTTTTGCCAATTCATTCAGTACAAAATCTGTCACCCCAAGCACAGGACCGTCATCAAACGTGAGGTAAACCTGTTGTTCGGAAAAATCCCCAATCCAGATTCTTTTGGGAAAAAACAATTGAACAGCTTTAGGTACAGTATGCCAAACCATGATTTAATTAAATCTCAGGCTGAGTAGTGTCAGGTCATCTCGTAGAGGAACCTTTTTTGTAAATGCTTGCATCTGATCAAAAAACTCTCGGTGGAAATCCTCTGGATTCACGCACAAATGACCATCCACAAACTCCTGGAAGCGTTCTTCGCCAAATTCCTCTTCCTCGGGGTTCATTGATTCAGTCAGTCCGTCTGTATAAAGGTGAATGGTGAAATTCTCTAAATTTTCTCGCTCCCCTATTTCTAAAAACGGTAATTCATCAAATGCTCCTAGTATCGTTGTGCCCGCCTCGAGAGTTTCACTTTTCTCTTGCTTTTCCCAGCAGAGGATTGGTGGATTGTGACCCGCATTTACATAGCGAAGATTTTTTGTTTTGCGATTGTACTCACCGAGAAAAAATGTAATAAACCGCTCCCCTTTGGTATTCTCGATCAACGTGTAGTTCAATTGCTGGATAATCACATTGAAATCAGCGTCACTTCGTAGCAAAGTCCTGAGTGCGGCCTGAAAATTAGACATCAGAAGGGCAGCTGAAATCCCCTTTCCCGAAACATCTGCGATACAGAAATAGATGATATCATCAGATTTTCGAATCAAATCATAATAATCTCCTCCTACCATATTATGAGGAAAATAGGTGACCTTAGCCTTGAGCGTTTCAGTATTTGGAAGAGATGAGGGAAAAAGCATCTGTTGAACCTGTGATGCAATTGCCACTTCCCGGTTGAGAACTTCTTGCTCGAGTTGCCTACGAGCGAAGCGCTTGTTTTCCAAAGCCACAACCAGAATGTTGGTTAAAGCTTGCGTAAAATCCAGATCTAACTCCTGTTTTTCAGACTTTCTTTTCAGAAAAAGAATTGCCAGCATTTTGTCCTTATGATAGACAGGAAGGTAGGTTTCTAGCTCTTCAAATGTGTATTCCTCGCTGAGTTGAATTTGAAGTTGGCCCGTTTCCTTTCGATCAATAATGGAAGTTGAATCAAGAGACAGAGGTACTTTTCCTTTAACTCCATGCGAAATCTTTCGTTCAAACACCTCTTTATTTAATACATAAAGGATCAGTGATTTGATGTCCAGGTGAACGAGGCAAGTAAATTTAAAAATATTGACTAAAGTCCCTTCAGATTGATTCTCATTGATCGCTTGAGTGATCTCGAGAAGTGCCTTGAGTTCTAGTTCTTTTCGTTGGTATTTGTAGGTCTCGTCAATCAAAGTTTATAGGGAATTATGGGCCATGAGCCCTTTTTTTGTGGCCAAGTAGAAGAGATTTTTTCCTTCCGCTGAAATGTCCACCACATCAAACCTCTCGGTGTCGGGTGATGTCAGGCATTTGATCATTCCACTTCGATAAAGTGAATTTAATGTTATCAAGAGTTTCTTATCCTCCCAGCCAAGGGATTCTTTAATAAAATCATATCTCTGCACAAAATACAGCTCATCAATCAAGTCAAATTCTTCGTCACTCATAGTATTCAATTCAAAAGCTAAATTACGGATTCTTCAGTTGCCACGTCCTTTCCAAGTAAATTTTCCTCGAATAGAACCCAAAGCCACAATAATGACATAAAACGGATGTATAATTCCTGTCCATAGAAAGTCAAAAAAGGAAAGCTTCATTCCAAAACCCAGTAAGATTTTTCCTAACACCCTTTTTTCCGCCAATATTTTCCCTAGCCATATCAATAAAAACACAAGTGGGCCCCACATTCCAAATCCAAGCAAAACGACACTTCCAAGCCATACGAGCTGAATCAAAAAAGAAAACACTGCAGATAACGCATTTACATTATCACGATGAACTTTCCACTTTCCAGCCCATCTTATCCGTTGATTCAGCAAATCGGAAAATGTAGCATGAGGTTTTGTGAGAACAAGATTTTCCGAAAAAGGAAGGTAAACACAGCGCTCTCCACCGAAATGCTGAGAAATCTTTTTCAGTAAAAACTCATCATCACCTGATGGGTGCTGCCAGTTTCGATCATAGCCTTTTACCGCTTCAAAAGCAGACTTTCGAAAAGCTAGATTCGCAGCGCTGCACATGATTGGCTGCTTGTGAGTAAAAAAATACTGAGTCAACAGTAGTATGCTTGACCATTCGATCTGTTGAAATCTTTGAAAAATATCAGTTTGCCCTTTACTAATGACAGGTCCCGCTACCAATTGAATTTTTGGATCTGAAAAAGGTTGTACCATTTCTTGCACCCAGCCTTTTGGAAAAGAGCAATCCGCATCCGAACATAAAATCAGCTCAGTATCCGAAGCATTTACTCCAAATCCAATCGCCTTCTTTTTGCCAATCCCGGGGCTTTGTATGATTTTAACTCGACGATCTGATTGGAATTTTTCTAGCAAAAACACAAGTGATTCATCCTCGCTATGATCATCAATGAGGATGATTTTTAAGTTGAAATAGTCGAGTTTTAGAAGTTCTGCGGATAGAGTTTCAAGGTTTTCCAGTTCGTTTCTAAATGGAATCAAAAAAGTCACCGAAGGAAGGTCATCCCCAGATTTGGCCAATGGCTTTATTCTGGGCCATTTTTTCAACAGCAAGCTGAGCAAAACAAAATAGCATGCAGTCCAAAGGAGGTAAAAACTGATCATCTTTTCGGCTAACTTGCGAAGGTGAGTAAAGAAGATAAAAAAGAGCCAAACGAAAAAATCATTCTTGGGATTGATCCCGGCACCAATGTAATGGGCTACGGACTGATTCTGACAGAAGGGAAAAAATATAAAATCCTTCAGTACGGAGTTATTCACCTGAAAAAGTACGAGACTCATGAACTCAAACTCAAAAAAATCTTTGAGCGAGTGACAGGAATAATCGATGAATTTTTACCGGATACCATGGCTTTGGAAGCTCCTTTCTATGGAGCCAATGTGCAATCCATGCTGAAATTAGGGCGAGCGCAAGGAGTGGCAATGGCGGCAGCTTTGGCACGGGAAATTCCGATAACTGAATATTCTCCCAAAAAAGTGAAACAATCTGTGACCGGAAATGGCAATGCCTCTAAAGAACAAGTAGCTGCAATGCTTCAGACCTTATTCAGTTTGACTGAGCTTCCCAAGATGCTAGACGCTACGGATGCTCTAGCAGTGGCACTTTGCCATCATTTTCACGAAGGTAGAGTCCAGACTAGAGGAAGGAATGAGGGATGGAAATCGTTTATTGAAGAAAATCCAAACCGGATAAAAAAATAAATCCCGACCCTGTGAGCCGGGATTTCTAAATAATCAATCTTCAGAATTACCTCCGAATGTATATCCTAGGGAAATCTTAAAAACCTGATTTTTTACATCAAGATTGTAGTAATTAAGAGATGTGAGACCAAAGTCATAGCTGGCTTGAGCGTTTAAACCCAGCGGCAATTTTACCTGAGCCCCTATAACGCCACCAATATCATATCCCCTCACTGGATCTGTGGAAGTTTGAGTTTCTCCTAAACTTTCACGCTTCCTTGAGATAAGGGCACTAGCCTGTGGGCCAGCAAAGACGTTTACGCTTGGGAGTAAATTCAAACGCACCAATACTGGAATGTCAATGTAATTTAAACGCTCCGTAATCAAATCACCGCTACTATTATCTTTAAATCCTTTTTGAGAAAACTGCAATCCTGGCTCAACCGAAATAAACTCGGTCCCAATGGTATAATAAGCTCCTAGATGGACACCCGGATTTGATTCTGAACTCCCCGGGGAGAAACTTGGGGAGTTAAATCCAGCCCTAACTCCAAATTGTGCTTGTGCGGTGGCTACTATTCCGACAAGAAAGAATGCCAACAAAATTTTTCTCATGATTCAAATCTTTATAATTTACACTAAACAAACGCAAGATTATCCATTTCTTGTTTTAACCTCAACTTTTTAAATTAACTGATGAGAAAAAATTTTAACATGTTTGACCAATTTCCTGATTTAAGTGAGGCTGGAAAAAGAGCCTTCGAGTTGGAATTGGATTCGGTCCTCGTAGAAAAAGGTGCATTGCTCGAGCAAGAAGGGAAGGTCTGCAATCATCTTTATTTCATCACAGAAGGCTCAGCCAGAAGCTTTTACACCAGAGAGAACAAAGATATCACTGTCTCATTTTCTTTGGAAGGCGAATTTTTGACTGCAATGCATTCGTTTATTTCGAGGAAACCTTCCTATGAAAATATCGAAGCGATGGAAAAGACAAAAGTTGCAAGAATCAAATATGAATCGCTGCTGAAACTTTTTGAAAAGCATCATGACCTTGAGCGAACTTACAGATTGATCCTAGAGCAATATTACATCACCTTGGAGGAGCAGTTGATTTTTACAAAATTCAAATCAGCCAGAGATCGCTATCTGGATCTGATGGAATATCGACCAAAAATAATCCAGCGAGCATCAGTTGGGCAAATTGCTTCTTATCTTGATATGAGTATTGAAACCCTAAGCCGTATCAGAGCAAAAATTTGATTAATTGACTTTTCTCAAAAGATAATTCTTTGGTATTGCGGTAGGTTTGTTAAAAAATAACCAAAACCCAAAATACTATGAGAATCTATCTGAATTTCTTCTCGGGTTTTTCACTGATGCTCCTAATTTTTTCATGTGGTAGCAGCACCACAGAGCAGTCCTTCGATACCTCTCAATTGACGCGAGTCTCTCAAGATGAGGTCGACAAAATCATCGAGGCCTTTATCATGGCTGAAGATTCGAGCACGATTGAAATCCCAGCTGGTTTTTATGAAATGAATTCCCAATTGATTCTGGATAATAAAACCAGTGTCAAAATCAAAGGTGCAGGAATGGATCAAACGGTCATCTCGTTCCGAAACCTAAAATCCGGTGGTGAAGGAGTGAAAATCGTCGGGAAAAATATCACCGTCGAGGACTTGAGCATCGAAGATGCACCTGGTGATGGAATTAAAGCCCAACATACCGACGGAATCATTTTTCGGAGAATCAATGTCACTTGGACTAATGGCGATAAATCCAAAAACGGAACCTATGCCATCTATCCAGTTCAATGCAAAAATGTACTAATTGATAAATGCATTGCCTCCCACTCAAAAGATGCCGGAATCTATGTGGGTCAGTCAGAAAATATTGTAGTCAAAAACTCTTTGGCTTTCGGAAATGTGGCAGGAATCGAAATCGAAAACTGTGATAATGCCGAGGTATATGGCAATACGGCAAGAGATAACGCGGGCGGTATTTTAGTCTTTAATCTACCCGGACTTCCAAAGTCTGATGGCAAGGGCACTAAAGTATACGACAACGATGTCCTAGACAATAATCACAAGAATTTTGCAACTGCAATGGGTGATGGCCCAAATGGAAACACGGTGACGATGGTTCCTCCCGGATCAGGAATTGTCCTTCTTGCTGCCAAAGAAGTTGAGGTCTTTGGAAACAGGATTTATCGAAATAAGACCACGGGAGTGGCAATAGCAAATTATCAGATTACTGGATTTCCGGCCGAAGCTCCGAATTGGTCTCCCTATTCCACAGATATCTATGTTCATGACAATGAATATGAGCGAATCTGGTACCAGTTCCCGGATTTTTCCAGAGAACTTGGCAAGCTGATTTTAGTCTACAATGCCCATGGCTTTGGCAAAACTCAAGATATCATCTATGATGGAATTTGGGATGAAAGCCTCGGCAATTCCATCGATTCAAACCCTATGAGGATTTGCATTCAAGAACCTGGAATTGAAAATCTCAGATTCACAAGATTCTTCCTTACCGATGGGGAGGAAAATATAGATGCATTCAAAGAATATCAACCCTTCCAAAATTGTAAGGTGGAGGTGAAAACTGACATCTCCAGCCTAGCTAGCCTATAATTCAGATTGTATGGAATTTAGAAAATCTGAAAATCGAAGTTGGATTTTG
>CAYTXN010000161.1:0-7647 GCA_964441195.1 uncultured Limnohabitans sp. | reverse complement strand
ATTGCAATTTCACCCATAAATTCCCTCCAGCATCAGTTGGAGCTTTCGGCTTTAGCCAAATCATTTAAACTAAGTATTTTTTCAAAATCGTTTGATTAGTTTTTATCCACAGTTTTTACTTACAGGTAATACCTCGTTCAAAAAATCAACGGAAGAATTTTTAAATGATTAAAAAAAGAAAAAATTTTCCCTCCCGTTATCGATTGCGGATCGGTAGAATGGAGTTTAAGGGGACATAGTACATTCTTAGGTATAATCCACTTTCGCGAAATATTATTCTGTTTCAGCTTTTTTAGCTACCTTTACATCACAATGCAATTATTCAGCTCTATCGCCACCCCACCTTGATTTTTTCTCCGATTCCCTTCGGATGGGTGTGCAATTAGAGCATCCTTGACGCATTGTTTTTTCTATAAGTATTATCAGTCCCTTTTATTCCATTGCCTCATGAAGAAGTACTTCAACCTATTTGATTTTAGCCAGCGTGTAGATTATAAAACGGAAGTTCTTTCCGGGCTTACGGTTGCACTGGCTTTGATTCCTGAAGCTGTTGCTTTTGCTTTTATTGCCGGGCTTTCACCGCTTACAGGTCTGTATGCTGCATTTGTGATGGGATTGGTCACTTCCATACTCGGCGGAAGACCAGGTATGATTTCCGGAGCTACTGGTGCAATTGCTGTGGTGATTGTCACCTTGGCTGCTACTCATGGCGTGGAATACGTTTTTGCAGCTGTGGTACTCTCAGGCTTAATCCAAGTCGCAGCGGGTGCAATGAAACTTGGTAAACTTATCCGTCTGGTCCCACATCCGGTGATTTTTGGATTCGTAAATGGATTAGCCATAATCATCTTTATGTCACAGCTTGATCAGTTCAAGGGTAGCGATGGCAATTGGTTGGATGGCACACCGCTTTATATTTTGCTTGGACTGGTTTTGTTGACCATGCTGATTATTTGGGGTCTTCCAAAATTGACCAAAGCAATTCCCGCCTCTTTGGCGGCCATTGTGATAGTTTTTGGAATCGTAGCGATTATAGGAATAGACACCAAGACTGTCGGTGATATTGCGAGCATCAAAGGAGGCTTCCCTCCCTTTCACATTCCTTCAGTTCCTTTCAACCTAGATACTTTGATTTTGATCTTTCCTTATGCGGCCATCATGGCCGGGGTAGGTTTGATCGAGTCACTTTTGACTCTCAATATCATTGACGAAATCACCGAAACCCGAGGACGAAGTAATAAAGAAGCGGTCGCTCAAGGAATTGCCAATATCTCTTCTGGATTTTTCTCCGGGATGGGTGGTTGCGCGATGATCGGCCAAAGTTTGATTAATGTTTCTTCAGGAGCTCGAGCAAGACTTTCGGGAATCGTCGCCTCCGTGATGCTTTTGGTATTCATTGTTTTTGGCTCCAGCCTAATCGAGCAGGTGCCGATGGCGGCCTTGACGGGATTAATGATCATGGTAGCGATTGGTACTTTTGAGTGGGCAAGTATCAAGACAGTAACCAAAATGCCGAAGAAAGATATTTTCCTGATGTTTTTGGTTACGTTCATCACGGCGGTACTTCATAATCTTGCCCTTGCGGTATTGATTGGAGTCATCCTTGCTGCACTTTTCTTTGCATGGGACAACGCAAAAAGAATCCGTGCTCGAAAATTTATCGATGAAAATGGTGCAAAACATTATGAAATGTTCGGACCACTCTTTTTTGGCTCCGTAAGTGCCTTTTCTGAGAAGTTTGAGGTACTTACCGATCCCGATGAAGTGATTATTGACTTTGCGGAAAGCCGGGTAGTCGATATGTCTGCTATAGAGGCATTGAATAAAATCACAGAACGTTACCATAAAGTGGGTAAAAAAGTTCACCTTCGTCACTTGAGTCCTGATTGTAAAAAACTTTTAGCAAAGGCGGATGAAATCATCGATATCAACATCATGGAAGATCCGACTTACAAGCTTGCAGTTGACGAATTAGCCTAAAAACCCTATCTGAATGACCGTCGGGAATTGATTTCCAATTTCAGGTGTTGTCCTTGAGTGAATACCATATAAAAAAGAAAGAAGATGATCGAGAATGCGACAAATGAAGAAGTTCAAGGACAAATTGAAAAAGAAAGAGAAGGACTTAAAGTTCTGATCTCATCTGAGCATCCACAAGATGAACTAGTTGCAAAATTGGCGAATCTAGAGGTTGATGTTCAGTGGCAAAAAATAGCTGAACCACTCACAGGACTGGAGGATACATTTACGTTTAGGCATTTAAAGCCTGTATTTGACTATGCTGATAAAAGCGGCTTTGATCTAGTCATAGCAGTAGATTCCACATACGATAAGTTTACTCTTGGAGTCAGAAAGCTGGTGACCGGTAATTTTGTTTTATTAAACATTCACCACACCTCTTTGATTCTAGCGAAACTTTTGCTGGAAAACCATGGCTCTCTAAGCTGCAAGAAATCAATTTTCATTACTGATCTATTGGAAAGGCTTTTTGCAAAACATGAAGCTTCAATAACTACTATACCCAATCTTCCTACACCTCTGAAGGAACATGCAGAGTTTTTGTTGGCTGAACCTGACGAAACACTCTTCATATCAGAGAATCAGGAAATCCTTCTGAAAGGCCAAAAAGACAGTTTGGGTTACTTGCTTTCGCGATTGGTGATTTCTGCGAAAAAAGCGAAAAGCGAAGATCATACGCTTTTTGACAGTTTGATCGAGATTTACACAGATTATGGATTTCAGCGTGAAAAAAATCTGGCAGTATCCATTGAGGAGCCTTCACAGAAGGTCTTTTTCAAGAAAGTAATTGCCCGATTGAAAAAGAAACCACCGTTGACACTCGGAATGACTGAGATTACCAGCATCGAAGATCTCAGCAATGGAACTTTGAAAAATCTACTAAGTGGTCGAATCGTTCCATCCAAATCTCCTGCTGCCAATGCGCTTCAAGTGCAACTGGGAAACAACAGTAGATTCTTGATTTTCCCGACCGAACAAAAAATCAACTTCTTTTTTACCAGTCATGGTAAATTGATTAAGAAGGATGATTTCACCACGCTGAGCCAGCAGTTTGATCAGCGAGTAGTGAAATTGCTTTCTGAAATCAACCGATTGGGAATAGAGAACTAAAAGGCGGGGTGCTGGATGTCCGATGACAGATGTTAGCGGTAGGATGTTTTAATTTATGATTAAAAATAAAGTAAGGGAAAAAGCTTAGGCTGAAGTACTTTCCACAAAATTTGGATCCAAAAAGGAGTTTGAAAACCTCCTCTTTGGATTTTTTTTTGACATCTAAAAGCCCGACTCTAAATCGGGCTTCTTGAATTTACTTTCGCTGACCTGGGCGATATCGCTCCTTTTCCCTTTTCTCAACATCTTCCTTATAAAAAGCCACGTCCTTAAACTCCACATCAGCATAGCGCTGTGCTTGATCGAAGAAATGTGGGCTGTTTGGGTCAGAACTTTGGCCTCCGGCAAGGATCGTTTTTGCTTTCACTTTTTCTCCAAATTCTACCACAGCCACAAAGCTATTTCCACGATAACCGTAGAGTCTTTTCGTCCCTTCATAAGTTCTCGCTCCATAAGCTGCCAATGCTCCCCAATTACCTGAAGCTAAGCCAACTGGTACGAAAGGAGCGTTGTCATCATACTTGAGGTCAATATCGCCAGATAATCTCTGAAATCGGTTGATCTCGGACCATGGTGTATTCCATGTGCCGAAATCAGCATTCATCTGAGCTATGGTTTTTTCAAAAACAGCAGAGATTTCAGCGGCACTTGGGACTTTTGCAGTTGGCATCGGGTTGATGAATCGATTCATGCTGCGGAATTCCCGCTGGTAATTTTCACCATAAAAATGCGCAACCGACATCGCCACTGATTCTTTTGAAGTTCGATAATCCCATGCTTTCAGCAAATCGAGCACTTCCTTCTGATCAGTATTTCCACTTTTTTCTAAAGCTGAAATCAACTCAGGAATCAAGTATTCAAATGCCGGTAAATAGGAATCATAGGCTAGCTGTAGGAAACTGTCTAAATTCAGTTTATCCACTTCTTTGAGCACTTTGATTGCATGAACAGCTCGGAAATTCTCAGCGTCAGGGGCCATGTAGGAAGGATAATCTTCCTTTTTGGGACTGAATTCTGCAGCAGCGGTAAAGGGAGTTGAGTTGCAGTTTTGAATCCAGCCATTTTCAGGATTTAGGATCAAGATACTTTCATCCACGGTATGAAGACCTTGCCAATCCGTGGCAGGATTACTTCCATCTACTGGCTTGGAGAAGTCAAATTCAGGATTCCGTTTAGGAATAAAATTGCCATGGAAATAGGCAATATTCCCCTCTCCATCTGCGAAAACAGTGTTATTTGAAGAGTTGGTACGGATATTCATCATGTCTTTGAACTCCGCGTAGTTTTTCAATTTGGTTCGTGTATAGCTTTGAGACAAGGCCTTGACTGGATCCCAGTTGATTTTGGTTGCTACCCACTTATCGCCGTTTTTGTGGGTAATAGGACCATGATGGGTTCGGTAAAAAGTGAATTCCTTTTCCTTTATCTCCGCACCCTCTTTGTATTTCAAGACTACGGTTTGTTGCTCCACATCGCGAAGTTCTTCTCCGTATTTGTATTGAAATTTCCCTTCAGACTCCACGATTTCTTCTTCAAATTCATCCTTGAAATCGACAAAAGTAGAAGTATGAATAAACCCTGTTTTTTCATTGAATCCCTGGTAAACGAAAAATTGACCCCAAGTCACCGCGCCATAAACATTCAGTCCTTCCTCACTCACAACATGGACTTCGGGACGAAAGTAAAATGAAGTATGAGGGTTAATGAGTAGCATCGCATTTCCAGATTCGGTCAATTCGGGAGCGATTGCAATTCCATTAGAACCTTGTGGTTCGGTCAGAATATCCTCCAATTCGGCAATTGAAGCCATTGCTTTATTTTCTTCATAGAATGCCTGAATGCGATTGGTAGATATGCTCTCGATATCTCCTCCAATTGAACCCTCGAAGAAAAACATCGGCATCCAAGGCTCATAAGATGTGATCACTTGAGGATTGGCTTCAGGATGCGTATGGAGGTAGTAGTTGATTCCATCTGCAAAAGCCACACAAAGTTCCTTGAGCCAATCCGGAGCTGTCTCATAGGCTGCTTTTGCCTCTGCTTCGGTCATATAGAGATTAGCACGTAGGTCTGAGTAGATGGCCGCCTCTCCTTCCAGTTCAGCAAGTCGGCCAATCGCCCAAACATAGTTGCGCTCGACTCTTCGGAAATCATCTTCGCACTGTGCATACAACAACCCGAAAACCGCATCCGCATCCGATTTACCATAGATATGTGGCACACCAAAGTCATCCCGAAGGATCTCCACTCGCTCAGCTTGTGCTTGCCATCGGCTGAGTTCGTCATTGGTTTGTTGATTTTGACAGGAAAAAAGGGCGATAAGGGTGATAATGCCAATAAATCTCCGAAGCATAGAATTTGGGTATAGGTGATGCGGTGAAAATAAGGGAATTCAAATGTCTTCGCAATGGAATTATTACCTATCGGGGAAATCACGTTTTAAAAAAATCACGTTTTTCATCAATAAATGAAATACCAGAGCTACTAAAATAAATTTTAACCATTAAGGGATTTAAGAGCATTAAGAGCTTCGCTTAACTCGAATTGGGGTTCTTTCCAAAGTGGCATCTACTCCCAACCCTTAATTTTCTTAATGTCCTTAATGGTAAAATTAAAATACTGGTAAAAATCAAAATTTTATAATCCACCAACGTTTTCATTAATAAGGACAATAGAAATTTCCAATTTTACCGATGGTCTTGGTATCGATTGGGAGTGAATTTGCTTTTTAAATCATAGATTAAACCCTTAGGAATGGTCTTACTTTCTTCAAATCCTTTTCGGAGTTTATCTATTTGATCTACCGAACTAGCACCGATTATTAAGGTGGAAACAGTTTTTTCTACTAAGCCATATCGTATCAAAACAGCTTCTGGGCTATATCCATGCTTTTGAATTTCAGATTTGACTTCATTGACCTTTTCCTTCGGCAAATCTAAAAAATCAGAAACAGGCTTATCGATCAACATTCCTTTTGCGAAAGCGCCACGAACTAGAACACGGGTGCTTGTCTTTTCCAAAAATGGAAAAACAGCTTCCTCTGGTCTTCGATCTAAAGGGCTGTATTGCATCATGATCGTGGCAGGAGGATTCAGTTCCATTACTTTTCGAATCACATTAGGGCGAATGGAAGAAATCCCAAAAGCCCTAATCTTACCCTGTGTTTTCAAAATATCAAAGGCTTCCAAGGTTTCCTCCCAAGGATCTTCGATGGTTCCACCGTGAAGTTGGTACAGGTCAAGGTAATCCGTCCGCAGCCGTTTCAGGCTTTCTTCGATGGCTTTAAGAATATAAGCTTTCCTAGGATTCCAAGACCAGGCAGTTCCCTCGGCATTCCATTGATTCCCAACTTTGGAAGCGAGGATAAGTTGATTTCTTTTTGATTGAATTGCCTTTCCAATGTTCACCTCATTTTGTCCTTTTTGGTACAAGTCTGCCGTATCAAAAAATGTAATTCCGGAATCTAAGGCTGCGTGAACGATTTTCTCAACATCAATAAAGTTCTCGGGCAGAGACATACAGCCTAGACCTAATTTGGGTAATTGAAATATGGATTGATTAAGATTTTCTGACATTTTTAAAGGTTAAATTTCACTGACTTAAATGTAGACCCTTTTGTAAAACCACATAGTCACATTAGAAAACAAAGAAGAATAGCTCTATGGGCCTCCAAAACCTATATGATCCTATTTTTCTTTGTGGGTCCTCTTTCTGAAACCACATAGTCATATAGAAATCAAAGTTTTATGGATTCATACACATCCTCTTTGTGGTCTTTGATCTTTTTGGTTAATCAAATTTAAATGCAGCTGGAAGGATTCTTTTTTATGTTCTTCTACGGATTTAAATGAAAACTAATAATTTTAGGAATCTATCTTTTGGAATTATTTCATCAAATCATTGAATTACAGGTAAAACTAAGCCTCTGTATAGTAGCTGAAAAGTATTAAAGAAAAACTGACATATATTCCACTAACTTAAGGGTAGAACCAAAAAAAATATGCAAAAACCCATCCTAACTCTCCTATTAAGCCTATTTAGCTTTATGACATTTTCCCAAAATCATACTGTCCCACTTTGGAATGGCACTCCTCCCCTACAAACTGATATGGGTCTTGAGGAGGATGTCAGGCAAGAAGGCATCATCCGAATTGCCAATGTGCAAATACCTACGATTGAGGTCTATCTCCCGGCCAAACAAATCTCAACAGGCAAAGCAGTGGTTATTTTTCCAGGTGGCGGATATGGGATATTAGCCTATGATTGGGAAGGAACCGACTTTGCCAAATGGCTCAATGCGCAGGGAATCGCAGGAATTGTGGTCAAGTACCGCCTTCCAATATCTAAATCCTTGACCGATCCCAAAGAAGTTCCGCTTATGGATGCACAGCGAGCCATCCGCTTAGTCCGACAAAATGCTGAAGCTTGGAACATCGATCCAGCAAAAGTAGGCGTGATGGGTTTTTCTGCTGGAGGACATTTGGCCTCCACTGCCAGCACCCAATACAATCATGAGGT
>CAYTXN010000160.1:0-7650 GCA_964441195.1 uncultured Limnohabitans sp. | reverse complement strand
CCCGTACCATACCACGCAAAAAACGATTTGCGGTTATATGAAATAACAATTGGTCGTCCTTTTGTTCCCAGTGGGCCGATATTATTTCGCAACGGAAGTGTTTCACCGCGGTGTGTACTTTACTAAAACACTCAAAATCTTCGTGACGAAGAAGTGCCTTAGCCGCTTCATTCATTTTTTCCACATCCGGATTGTGAAAGCATTGCCAAGCCAGGTCGTTCAGAAAAGGGTTTTTCCGGAAAATAATCCGATATATATAAGATCTTCTGCGAGCACTAAACCGCGCGTGGACATCTGGCTTGACCTCTCGGATGGAATGTATGGATATTTCCTTAGGTAGGATGGAATTGATCGCTTTAAGAAAATTTTCTCCTAGAAGACTGTCTGCCAAATCAAAGTGGCAAACTTGCATGGATGCATGAACTCCCGTATCAGTTCTCCCACTTCCTGTCACATAAATAGGTCTCCGAAAGTAAGTGCTTAGCGCAGTTTCAAGACATTCCTGGACTGTAAATGCATTTTTTTGGATTTGCCAACCGTGAAATGGGGTGCCCTTATAGCTCAATTCCAGAAAATACCGCTTGGTCTCATTCATACGGCTGCAAAGATACAATTCCCCGACAAATCCTGCTGGAGACTTTTCCATCCTTGGTTATGAGTAGATTTGATCTTTTCTTTGCCAAAAAAAAGTCATAAAATGATTCAACGCGTTCAAACAATATTTCTTTTCCTAGTGGTGGTCGCCATGGGAGTTACCATTGGAACACCGCTATGGGAGCAAGTTGACACTGGTTCGGGTACCGGAGATTCCTGGAATCTTACCGCCTTTATGTTAACAAACTTGGATTCCACTGGTGAAGTAATTCAGTCGTCATCCAAATGGTACATTGCGGCAATGGCGTCATTTGTCGGCCTTTTGGCTTTAATCTCCATTTTCCAATACAAAGTTCGCTCCCGGCAAATGATGCTCAACATGATTAACAGTTTGTTTATGGTTGGTCTGGTTGCGACGGTATTTTTGACTACTAACGGAATCAATCAGGAAATTGCTGCAGAGGTAGCCGGAGCTTATCAGATTGGTTTTTGGGCTGTACTTGCAGCAATGGTTTGTAATATGCTTGCCAATCGATTTATCCGAAAAGATGAAGCCTTGGTCCGCTCAGTGGACCGAATCAGATAAAAGCTTAAGCCAGTGTTCCAATACTGGCTATTTTTTTGACTTCATGTTGTAACTTATCCCTTAAAATATTTCTCATGCGATTCGAAACCCTCACCATACACAAAGGAAATTTAGTCACTGACACAGCAAAGCCTGTTGTTCAGCCAATCACACTCAGTACCACTTTTGAGCATGGAGCTGGGGAAATGATGTACACCCGTGCCAATAATCCAAATCGAAAGGCACTTGAAGATTTACTTGCAGCTATGGAAAAAGGTGCGGACGCAGCGGCATTTGCTTCAGGCAATGCTTCTGGAACTGCGGTTTTTCAAGCATTAGAACCCGGTTCTCATATTATTGCCCCTGATGACATGTATCATGGCCTGCACAATTCTATGGTTCAGCTTTTCGCAGGAATTTTGGAAGTGTCTTTTGTGGATATGAGTAATCTGGAAACAGTCAAAAAAGCTATCCGACCAAATACCAGACTTTTTTGGGTAGAAACTCCCTCCAATCCACTTTTGAAAATCACTGATATTAGGGAGGTTTCAAAGCTTGCAAAAGCTCAAAATGCGATTCTTGCCTGCGATAACACTTTTGCCACACCAGTTTTTCAAAACCCGATTGATCTCGGTGCAGATATCGTCATGCATAGCAGTACCAAATACTTTGGAGGACACTCGGATATTTTGGGTGGAGCTTTAATTACGAAGGAATTGAATCCATTTTGGGAAAAGATAAAAACCGTCCAGCGTGTCGGCGGAGCAGTTCCCTCTCCAATGGATTGCTATATGCTTTGCAGAAGTATCCGGACTTTGGCTTATCGCATGAAAGGACATGCAGAACATGCGACGATCTTGGCAGAATATCTTTTGAATCACCCAAATGTCGAAAAAGTCTATTACCCAGGATTAAAATCGCATCCGGGTCATGCTATTGCAGCATCTCAAATGAGTGGTTTTGGAGGAATTGTGTCTTTTATGGTGAAAGGAGATGCAAAGCGTGCGGACGAGGTTGTTTCCAAGCTCCGATATTTCGCAAATGCTACAAGTCTTGGTGGAGTAGAAAGTTTAATTGAGCGTAGAGCATCAGTAGAAGGACCTAATACTAAAACCCCTCAAAATTTGCTTAGGGTATCGGTTGGCTTGGAGCATACGGATGATTTGTTGGAGGATTTAGCGGAGGCTTTGGCGTAAGAATTTTAAGATTGAAAAATTGAAAGATTGGAAAATTAGGTTTTACGCCATCTTTAATTTTTTGTAAAAAAGTTTAATAAAAATGGCTCCCAAATCATTTGGGAGCCATTTTTATTATTTGTAAAGTTTCACCGGCCAAAGGTCGTTGCCAAGATTGATGTCGGTAATGATCTTATCAGGATCGATTTCCACAGATTTCATTTTTTTGCTGGTTTTGTGTAGGTAAGACCAAGTGTCTCCTCTCTGCCAGATTTCAACCGGAAGCTTGATTCGCTCTTTGGTATCATCTTCGTAGACGATTTCCAAAAGAACCGGCATCGGGAAATCTCCTTTGTTCACCAAGTTTACCAGATAATTACCTCCGTAAGGCTGGACAGATGTTATGCCTAAGTCGATATTACCATTGCCGTAAAACCAGCCTTTCCAAAACCAGCTGAGGTTTTCACCCGCCACATTTTCCATGTGATTGAAAAAGTCGTTTGGCTGCGGGTGCTTGTATGCCCAGGTTTTGATATAGGACTTGAATGCATTATCAAAACGCTCCTCACCCAAAATATACTCTCTGAGCATGATCAGACCAATTGCAGGCTTCATGTAGGCTACCATTCCAAGATTTCTGGTATCAGTTACATCAGGATAATTGTCGATCCCCTCTCGCCCTTCATTTGAGAAGTAATTATTGTAACGACGAGTTTCATTCAAATTAGAGGGGTATTCTCCATTGTTGAAGGCATTGGAACTGTAGTGGTTAATGAAGCTGTTGAAACCTTCGTCCATCCAAGCATAGCGACGTTCGTTGGTTCCAACAATCATTGGGAACCAGTTGTGCCCAAATTCATGATCTGTCACGCCCCAAAGTGATGCGCCTTTAGAATTGTAATGACAGAAGTTTAACCCCGGATACTCCATTCCCCCAATTTCGGCGGCTACGTTTGTAGCTGTTTCGTAAGGGAATTCAAACCACTTTTCGGAGTAATATTCAATTGAAGCTTTGGTGTATTCAGTAGATCTGCTCCATGCATCCTGACCATTGCTTTCCATAGGGTATACTGATTGAGCAAGGATAGTTTTTCCCGAAGGCAGGCTAATTTTGGAAGCATCCCAAATAAAGGAATCGGAAGTAGCAAAGGCAATGTCTCTAGAGTTTTGAATTCTAAAGTGCCAAGTGACGGTGCCATCTTGTTTTGGTCTAGTCAATTGGGTGTTTTTGATTTCTTCTGGAGTGATCAAATAAACTGTAGTATCGCTCGACGAAGCTTTAGCCATCCGGTTTTGAAGTTCCTTGCTCAGGACTTCATTTGGGTTCATCAGTTTGCCGGACCCTACCACAATGTGATCATAGGGTACCGTTACTTTGTAGTCGAAATTGCCGTACTCCAGATAGAATTCACCTGCTCCTAGGTATGGTTCCACATTCCAACCTTCGATTTCATCAAAGACAGCAACTTTGGGATACCATTGGGCGAAAGCATAGATCCAACCATCCTTCACCTTCAATCGACCCATGCGGTCCATGCCTTTTTGAGGTACTTTGAAAGAAAAATCCATGGAAACAGTTGCCTTGCCGCCTTTTGCAGGAATCGGCTCAGCAAACCAAACTTGCATTCGTGTATCATCGATCAGATGTTTGGCTGAATTAGCTCCTTTTGCACCAACTTTTGCATTAACATTGCTGATGTTGTATCCGCCGTCAATATCTCCATTGTAGCGATTTCCTTGAATTGGAGTAGTCAATGTGCCACGCGAATCAGGTGTAAATCGATTTTGCTCCAGCTGAAGCCAAATGAATTCAAGTGTTTCGGGGCTGTTGTTGGTGTAAGTGATCGTTACTTTTCCGGATAGGATATGTGTAGAATCATTCAAGCCTACTTCAATTTGATAGTCTGCTGCATTCTGCCAGTAAGCTTCACCGGGTTTACCGGAAGCTGTTCGATAGCTATTTCCTGTCCGGTCTAGAAATTCTCCAAAATCCTTTTGATTGTTCTCTCTTGCCTGCTGCGCAAAAGTGGATACACTTCCGGTTAAAAGCAGGAGGGTTATCATCCACCCGATTAGTTTAAATTTTCCCATATGAATTTCTATTTGTTGCCAAAATACGGACTATAAGCAATTGAACGAACACTATTTTTTAGAACGGAATCCCCTTAACGAAATTTTAGATTTTAATTTGGATTGGAGCTTGAGGCAAAAGGCCTTTATCTTTGGCCAAATTTCAATCACCCAAAATGAAAAAAGCACTGTTAATTGGCTGTTTGGCCACTTTATCACTTCATGTTTATTCTCAAACTGACACGACCGAACAAAATCTTGATGAAATAATTATTCAGGAAAACAGGATTCAGATTCCATTTTCGAAGCAAAGCAGAAATATTTCTTTGGTGGATCGCCAACAAATTGAGACATCCCCTGCAAGGAGTTTGCAGGAAGTGTTAAGCTTCGTACCAGGAGTGGATGTAAGACAGCGAGGTGTATCTGGAGTGCAGGCTGATATCGGGATCCGTGGAGGTTCGTTCGAACAGACCCTGATGCTCTTGAACGGAATTAAACTCAGCGATCCACAGACAGGGCATCACATGATGAATATCCCCATTCCCTTGGTCAATATCGATCGAATTGAAGTCTTGAAAGGTCCCGCTTCAAGGGTTTTTGGACAAAATGCATACACAGGTGCGGTAAATGTCATTACTAGCTTGAGCGAAACCAAAAGTCTAAGATTACAAGGTTATGGAGGAGATTTTGGGATGAAAGGAATTAATCTGGCAGGTTCTCTTCCTGCTGGAAAATTCAAGCAAAACTTAGCAGTTTCCTACGACGAGTCAAATGGTCATCAGTACAATTCCGACTATCAGGTTAGCAATATTTTTTACGAAGGAGGTTTGAATCTCAATGATAAAAACTCAATTCGTGGAATGATCGCTTACACTGATCGAACTTTTGGGGCAAATGGCTTTTACACTTCAGCTTTCCCTGATCAATGGGAAAGTATCCAAACTACCCTTGGGGCGCTGAGCCACACATTCAATAATCAATCCTTGTCAATCAATACGAGGCTGTATGGAAGACGAAATACAGATGAATATCGACTTCGCCGAAATGAACCGGCATTCTATCAAAATAATCATACATCGGATGTCTTTGCGCTAGAGACAAACGGCAGCTACAAAAGTAAATTAGGGGTAACTGGATTTGGAATAGAACTTCGAAAAGAGCAAATCGAAAGCAATAACCTTGGCAATCACGATCGCTCCTTAACCGGGATTTTCTTAGAGCAAATGGTGAATTTGGGAGAAAAAACAGATATCCGTGCCGGGGTTTATTCCAATTACTATTCTGAATATGGCTGGAAGCATTTTCCGGGTTTGGAAGTCGGTTTCCAAGCATCAAAAGCAATCCGGCTTTATTCCGGAATTGGGTCAAGTTTCCGAATTCCGACTTATACAGATCTCTATTACGTGGGACCTACAAATATTGGAAACCCAGATTTGAAGCCTGAACAGGCGAGATCCTTCGAGTTTGGGGGGAAATGGACTCATTCCAAGTGGCGTGGTGAATTGGTTTACTTCAATCGATATTCAGAAAGTGTAATAGAATGGACCAGAACTAGTCCAGACGAACCTTGGCAGCCACAGAATTTTAATGAAGTAGCCTTTAATGGAGTGGAGGCATCTGCTTATTATCGGGTCAATCCAAATGGCAAAGCAGTTCAAGTGAAAGAGTTGATGCTCTCTTACAATTTCATAGATGCTAGTTTTTCCACTCAGCCAGGAATAGAATCCCGTTATGCATTGACTGCGTTGAGAAATCAATTGATTGGAGGAGTTTTGGTGGGATTGGGTGAAAAAGTAGAGTGGAATACCAAAATGCGCTATGTAGAGCGGGTCAGTTTGGATCCCTATTTTGTGCTGGATATGCGAGTAGACTATAATCGGTTAGGGAAACTGGGATTCTTTGCCGAAGCTTCCAATATCACGAATACCGATTACATCGAGGCTGGGACTGTTCAAATGCCGGGGAGATGGTTCCGGGCGGGCATAATGGTGAATCTGGAATAGAAAAGGCAAATGGAATCGATAGTTATTGCGCACAATTACCAAACAAATTCATTTGCCAGTATGAGCTATTATTTGGCAAATCACCTTTGCGAAATAGGTTATCGAGTAGTGTTTATTTCCAAAGATCCATACTTTCAAAATATTCAAGAATTACATAAGGGAAATGGAGTGCTGGTACTTTGTTCGTGGCCAAACAATCATAAATCTACCGGTCTAAAAGATTTCTTTTTTTTTGTTAATCTTTCTTTAAAATACAAGCCTAAAGTAGTAATAGGTCATCACAATGGGACAATCATATCAGTGATTGCTTCAAAGTTATTATTTGGAAAAAAAATAATTACAGCAGATTATCATCATGTATGCACAAATTCATATTTGGAGGATCATCAAGGTCCTAAGTGGAGAATTGACCTGTTCCTGTTTCGGAAAAAACTTCTTTATAATTTGTTTTGTGATCATATAATTTGTCCATCGCCCTATGCATTGGAGGATGTGAAAACTAATTTTAATCACAAAAATCCAAAAATGATTTTGAATCCACTTCCTGATAGGTACATTCCCATATCTAGATTTCGAAAGGAAGATGAAATTACTATCGGATTCTTGGGGAGAATTATTCCTTGCAAAAATATTCTATGGCTTTTGGATCAATTCAAAAGCTATCAGACACTTTATCCCAAAACTAAAATTAAGTTAAAGATTGCAGGAGATGGGTTTCAGAAAGACCAATTAGAAAGAAAGATCCAAGGAATGACAGGGGTGACATATCTTGGGAAAATCACTTATAAAGAAGTAGATGGTTTCATTCAATCCTCTGACTTTACCATTGTTCCTTCCACTCACGACAACCTGCCCACAGTCATCACGGAATCACTGATGCATGGCGTTCCTACCTTGGATTCAAATAATGTTGGATCAATTCCTTTTCTGAAAGATGGCTTAGATTCGCTATTTATTAATTTATCCAATGAAAAAGCTGTTCAGAAAGTCTTTGAACGAGTAGAAAGCCTACCAGCAGAAAAATTGGAATTGATGCGGTCTGCGGCAAGGGAAACGTATTTGGAGTACTTTTTAATGAAAGATTACCTGAACCACATGGAGAATTTGGTCCAGTCCTCTATTTCCTATACACAAAAAAAGCCTCAGATTTCTCCAAGGCTTCGATGTGGGAGTTGAGGGATTCGAACCCCCGACCCTCTGCTTGTAAGGCAGATGCTCTGAACCAGCTGAGCTAAACTCCCAA
>CAYTXN010000159.1:2763-7683 GCA_964441195.1 uncultured Limnohabitans sp. | reverse complement strand
ATCAAAGGCGATGGTCTTGCCATCCGGACTGATGTCCACACTCATCCAAGTACCTTCTTTGGTAGTGAATTTGACTTCTCGCTCTGGCTTGAGCGGTAGTTCTTTGAATTTTGGGTAATCTAAGCTGTCTTTTTTGACGCTGTCAGTTAATACTTTGGTTTTATGACTTAGAGGATGCAAAACCCCTTCTGTCATAGGAACCAAAGCTGCAAAGCTTACCGATACACCAAGGGCAAGCAGCAATGCAGGTTGGGCAAGTTTTCTCATAGAATTTTGATTAGGGCGATTAATCTAATGGGAATCTTTGAGATTTTGCAACAGGCTTTAATTCCCAAGGAAAAATAGTTCGAGGGCGGACGCTTTTTGATAGTTTATTTAAAAAAGGAGGGCTAGAAATCAGTTTTCCCAAGATTAGGAATCACTCAGGCTTTTTTTGGAGCTCTTCATCCAAGAGTCCAAGCAGCTCGTCTAAATGAGGTAATAGGTTTTCTAAATGGCCCTTTGTGACTCCGGTACTAATTTTTTGTAATTGGAGAAGATGTAAAAACTCATCTCGATAAATAGCTTTTGGATCTGTAAATCTATTTTGAATGGATTTGTCGCGGTTAGCAACCGATATGATTGCTCGCTCGGTAAGTGCCTCTATAAGATTATTCTCCTCTAAATCAGAATTACTTAAGCGCTCAAACACCTTCTCACTTCTCGGAATCAAAAACTCATAGATACCAGCCATTTTAGCTCGAATTGAGTCGTTTGAAATTTTATCAATTCCACCGGACTTGATGGATCCATACGCTCCTGAGTTGTATTGAAATGTGACTTCAAATCTGAGTTGGGAAAAATATCTATTCAAGGTGTCTAGATTTTCTTCCTTGTTTTCCAGCATCAAAAGAAGCCGGTTTGCTGCATTTTGCTTATTCGTCAAGCGAGGGATTTGTGAAGCAAAATTCCTCCTGTCCATTTCCAAAGTAGACTTTAGCTCTTTTAGCATTTTTACTTCGTATTGCCTGATTTTCCGAAGTTCATTCCATGTATTGATTTGAAGGGCGATCAATATGCCAATCACGACCAAAAAAATCTCGCCTATGGCATAAGCGAGATATTGAGTAATTTTTTTCTGTTGTAGAAGGGATTGGCGGATCTTTCGAAAAAGGGAGATCATTTACAGTCAAGAGAATTAGTTGCTGACTTCGTATACAGTCACTGGATTGGCTTTATTTTTCAGAGCCATTTCCCCGATCCGATTGAATGTGAATTTGTCAGGTATCTGTGCCTGACAATGTTCCATGATTAAAATCTGTCCCGGATTTGCTTTTGCCTGAAGTCTGGCAGCGACATTTACCGTATCTCCTATGACGGTGTAATCGAGGCGCTTTAGGGATTTAGAACCGATATTTCCCGATACCATTTCTCCTGAATTGATTCCGATAGAGACTTGTGGTTTGAAATGAGTAGCCTCTGAATATTCAGGAATTGCTTCCATTTTATCTCGAATGGCAATGCAACTTTTAATGGTCCTTTGGAGGTGATTAGGCCCTTGGAAGACCGCCATAACTGCGTCGCCAATAAACTTATCTACACTTCCTTTTTCCTCGATAATCTCCCGAACCATGAGGTCAAAGTATTCATTGAGCAAGCCAACGACTGTATTTGGTGCTTCATTTTCAGAGATTTTTGTAAATCCAACGAGATCGATAAAAGCTACGGTCCCCTCTATAATTTCATTCTCCATCAAGGCAGATTCGATTTCTTTTCCTCCCATGAAGTTCAACACCGTCTCATCCACATACATTCTAAGAATGTCATTTTCTCTGATGGCTTTAATGTTGGATTTGATCTGATTGATGTAGCTCAGAGTTTTCTCAACTGTAATCTCAAGATCCTGAAAATCCACTGGCTTGGTCACAAAGTCAAAAGCACCCAGGTTCATGGCTTTTCTGATATTTTCCATATCGCCATAGGCCGATATGATTACCGTTTTCAAAAGTGGGTTTTGTTCTTTGGTATGAGAAAGTAGGGTCAATCCATCCATCACGGGCATATTGATATCGCTGAGAATCATATCCATATCCGGGTGATCTTTCAAAGTGTCGAGTGCAAGCTGACCATTCAATGCAAAGAACATCTCATATTCACCGGAACGAATCTTCTGCCTGTATTTTTGACGGAAGAGCATTTCCAAATCTTCCTCATCATCCACTACCAGGATTTTTGCCATTTTATTTTTCAGTAAGCAATTCGGCTATTTCATTTTTGAGGGATTCAAAATCCACTGGTTTGGTAAAAAATCCCTTTGCCCCGGATTTTATGGCTTTGTTGTAGTTGTCCTTGTCTCCGTATGCTGAAATCATACTTACCTGAATATGGGGAAATCTGATTTTTATATTTTCCAAAAGCTCCAGACCACTCATGCCTGGCATATTGATATCAGAAAAAACATACACAACATCCGGAGAGCCAGACTGACCCAAATAATCCAAAGCCTGTTGTCCTGAGAACGCAAATTCTACTTCGAGTAATTTGCTCTTGATTTCTCTTCTGAATTTTTGCAGAAACATGATTTCTACGTCCTGCTCATCATCTACAATTAAAATTTTCATGCGAAAAAAAGTTAAGTTTTAATATTTGGTAATTCTATCCTGAATCGGGTAAACTGTCCTACCGTCGATTCAATTTCTAACGTGCCTCGATGGGATTTGATGATATCATGAGTAATACTCAATCCCAACCCAGTCCCCTCAGTACCTTTTTTGGTGGTAAAAAAAGGCATTAAAAGTTTGTCACGTAACCCTTCCGGAACGCCCGGTCCGTTGTCTTCTACATCGACCAGAACCCTGTTTGGTAAGTTCTTGGTTCTGATCTCTAATTTAGCTTTATAATCTGATCCTACCATACTTATTTTGTCACGCATAGCATCAAAAGCGTTTTTTATCAAGTTGAGTATGACCCGACTAAAGTCTTCAGCATTTAAAGTAATGAGTCCTATGGTTTCATCCAAATCCAACTTGATATCCACATTGATTGGGTTTTTGTTTGCCCGCATGCCATGAAAAGCCAGATTCGAATATTCCTTAATCAATGCATTAAGATCTGTAGGCTCCACCGTGCCAGTACCGCCCCGGGAATGCATCAACATGGATTTTACGATGCTATCTGCCCGTGATCCATGGTGACGGATTTTTCCAAGGTTAGATTTAACATCTTCCAGCAATTCTTTGATGTTTTCCTTTTCCGAACTGTCCGCTGTCTTTTCTAATTCTTCCTCGATTTCCTCAATAAAATCTTCACTTAGCTCGGAGAAGTTGTTGACAAAGTTTAGCGGATTCTTGATCTCATGGGCGATACCTGCTGTAAGTTGACCCAAAGAAGCCAATTTTTCCTGCTGTAGCAGCTGATCCTGAGTTTCTTTTATGGTTTGGATGGCTGTTTCCAGAGCCGCATTTTTTTTGACCAAATCTGCTGTTTTTTCATCGACAAGTTTTTGAAGGGCTTCGTTTTTTTTGACAAGCTCATTCCTGTGCCAAGTGTCCCCTTCTGAATCTACGGCCTGAGATCCATGCCAGTGAACCAACTTCCATCGGTCGCCTAAATATTCAAATACGGTACTAAATCGTAAAGGGAGAACGTTTTCCTCATCTCCGGTTTTGATGGTGATTATAAAATCATGAGAAAAAAAAGCAGCACTTTCCTGGGCAAAAATCCTCCGGTGGATACAACTAGTTTTAAAATGAAGATCTAAGCCTTTGGATTGCTCGCGCTGATCTTCCAATAATTTTTTGAATCCCTGAATCCCACTGATTTTCTCATCTACTGTGGTGCCAAAACCCATCACGTCCGGAACAACAAATTCACCGATGTTATCCAAAGGAAAATTATCCGTGATAGTCATATCCAGGACTTTTTGAAGTGCTTCAGATAAAAGTTTCTCTTTCAGAGCATCCATGATTTTCCTTTTTGGAAAAGTAAATTAGGCAAATTCTTAGCTATTGTTTTTTGACCATTTCTGCAATCTCTTTTTTCAGTCGCTCAAAATCTACGGGCTTTGTGAAAAAGCCCTTTGCGCCCGAGTTCATGGCACGATCATAGTTTTCACTGTCTCCATATGCTGAGATCATGCTTACTTGAATGTCCGGAAAGCGGGTTTTTATTTGGTCCAGCAACTCCAATCCGCTCATTCCAGGCATATTGATATCGGAGAAAACATAGACAAATTTTGGTGGGTTCTCTTCGCTCAAAACATTCAAGGCATCCTTGCCTGAAAAAGCAAACGACAGTTCAATCTCTCCGGATTTGATTTCCTTTCGAAACTTCTGACGGAATAATGCCTCCACATCTTTTTCGTCATCAACAAATAATATCTTCATAAGTTTATTAGGTTTTTTTTGGTAAAAAAATAATGAATTGAGTCCCAGTGCCGAGCTGGGAGTTGATCCCAAGACTGCCGTTGTGTCGCTTGATAATATCGTGGGTAATACTTAGTCCAAGGCCGGTGCCTTCTGTTCCTTTTTTAGTGGTAAAGAACGGTTGAAGAATTTTATCCTGAATCTCCTCCGGAATCCCCGGACCATTATCGGCAAAGATTATTTCGATTCCATCTGTCAATGATTTGGTGCTTATGGTTAGCTCGGGGGTATATTTTTTTGTTTGATTTTCGCCCCCCAATTTGTCACGCATAGCGTCAAAAGCATTATTGCATAGGTTGAGAATGACACGACTGAAGTCGTCTGTTATAAGTGGGATTTTACCTATTCTTTCATCCAGATTCAGCGTGATATCTACGCTAATAGGATTTTTGGTTGCTCGCATGCCATGAAAAGCAAGATTTGAGAATTCCTGAACCATCGCATTCAGGTCTGTTGGCTCCATTTTTCCACTTCCTCCTCTACTGTGAAGTAGCATGGATTTGACAATATTATCAGC
>CAYTXN010000159.1:0-2663 GCA_964441195.1 uncultured Limnohabitans sp. | reverse complement strand
TATACCAAAAGTCCAAATGCTAAGAAATATAGTATATAGGCCCACCATGTCGCATACCAGGGAGGGAGGATGATAAATTCGTAGGCAATTTCATCCGAAATGGAATTATAGATGTTTTTGGCCCGAACTTTAAAGGTGTATTTCCCATGTGGGAGATTGGTGAATTCCCGAAAAGAGTTTTCCTCCCATTTTCCCCAGTCCTGGTCAAAACCCTCTAAAAATGTTTGGTATTTGGTCAGTTTTTCCTGAATATAAAAAGGTGCTGCAAAGGCAAACCTGATAGAATTATTCTTAAATGGCATTTCAAAGCGAGGATCCTCTTCTTGCTGGATTGTATGGTTTAACGTGTCCGAATTAGCGATTATACGATTAAAATAAACTGGAAAAGGAATGTCAGTACGAACGGCTTTTTGGTTGTCAATTCGGATGAGGCCCTGATCTGAACCTAACCAAATTACTCCATTGGGTTCGGAATAAAATGCAGAAATTACACGTCCTGTAAATAGGTTAATAGGAAAGTCCTGCAAGGAATAGGATCCGTCAGAATTAGGAATGGCCAGTTTTCGTTGGTTTTTGAAATCGATCAATACCCTTCCCAAATCATCGCCCTGCAAAGCGTAGGAATCCAAGTTGATATCTGCGACTTCATCAGAAAAACTAAAAACAGTATCTCTTACAAATGCATCAGTGGTTTTGTCGAAACGGAAAAAGCCATTTATCCCAGAGGTATAGATTCGGCCCCTGATTTTTGACACTCTTCCTGCTAGGCCTGGAATCCCGTCCTTTTCACCGAATTGCCGGACAGTTGAATTATTCAAATCGATATTTCCGGAGGCGGTTTTCGCCCAGGTGATTTGAAAAAGGTCGCCCGCTTGGGTTCCTCCCCAAAGATCTCCTTCCTCATCTTCTTCCAGTGTATAGATATACCGTTCAATTTGGCTTAATCCACCGATTGATTCATATTGATATGTGCTGTTGGAGGCGAGGGATCTTTTCAATACTTGAATTCCAAATGAACCACTAATGAAAACATACCCTGGGTGCTTCTCAGAAATGAGAATGCGAAGGATCTGGAAACTTTCTGTTCCTGGGACGATTCCAGAATTTCCCTCTTTGATGGCGTAAATTCCCACATTGCTTGAAAGCACCTGATCGCCATCGACTTTCAGATCAAAAATTTGTGAATTGGGAACCCCATTTACTTTTTTGATTTTCCCATCTGACTTATCCAAATAAAGGACACTTGATGAGCCTCCGATATATAAAACATCATCCAAGGCATTGAGGGAGAGAAGTCTTCCAAGATCATGTTCAGAAGAAACAAATCGAGTTAAAGGAGAAGAAATCTCAATTTTGGACAGGCCATTATTTGTTCCTACCCAGAGGGTGCCCGCTATATCCAGAAAAAGCGATAAGATATTGTCATCAATTAATCCATTTTTAGTGCTGAATTTACTGATGACTTTACCTTGCAGATCCATAATAAATAATCCCTGATCAAGTATTCCCAGGGCATAAGTATCATTGGATAGCTTTATTCCCTTATAGAGCCTCGTTTCCTTTAAAAGATGATCAAACTCTGTCTTGAAGGGAATGAAATTTTTGCCGTCAAAATGGGAAATCCCTCCTGAAAATGCGCCCACTAAAAATTCTCCTGGCTTTCGGAAAGGAAGTAAAACCTGCACCCGGTTTTTTCCTAAAAATTCACTCCCAGGAATTAATTCTAAAATACCGTCCCTTTGACGGAAAAGCCCAAGATCCATCTGATGGGCGTAGAAAGTTCCATCAACTGAAAAGGAATACATGAACATGGAATCAGGCTTCCATATTTTAATGGATTCTTTTTGCTGATCGGTTTGAGGAGTATATATGAAAATGGCCTCACGGGCTTGGAAGTAGATTTTCCCGTCCAATTCCTGAATTGACCAGATATCATTGAAAACAATTTCATCAGAGAGAAGGTGAAGAAGGGACACCTGTATCGTATTGCCCACTTTATCTTCTGACAAAAAGCCAAGATCTCCAAGCGACCCATAATACATAACTCCTGATTGTGCCTTATGCATTGCACGGACATTCGTATTGAAGCCTTTTCTGGGTGAAATCAGCAGATTCCAATTCTTGCTGTCGTACTTCAGCAATCCTATACTTGTACCAATGTGGATGTAGCCATTTTGGTCTTGGCCAATACTCCAAATCTGTTGACCTCCTGTACCAAAATCGGTGGCTGAGTAGTTTGTAATCGTCGGGATTCCTTGTGAGGCGTTGATCTGGGAAAACCCTTCGATTTGGACAATTGAAAAAAGCAGAACTATCAAAAATGTCTTCACAAAGTAAGTTTTTTGCATAAAAATTATATCGATTGGACTATTTCTTGAAAATAGGAAAAAGTTCTTGATTATTTGGCAGTTGCCATCAATTCCAATCTATTTCATTCTGATTTTTTTAAACGATCACCAAAACTGCTCGTGCTCCGGCACTTTGTCGAGTGCCTCTTTCATTTGATCATGCCCCTTTTGGACGATTTCTTTCCACTTGGTATCATCCATCATTCCGATTCCCTTGAGCTCCATCTCCACATAGATTGCCACACCAGACTTACTCATTTCTTGCTTTTGTCGGCTATTCAGAGTTAGCGAATTTACCAGAATGGAAGCAAGGCC
>CAYTXN010000158.1:0-7684 GCA_964441195.1 uncultured Limnohabitans sp. | reverse complement strand
TAAAATAATTAAGGCTCTGAAATTTTGATTTCAGAGCCTTTTCTTTTTTAGCGGTACTAGCTTTCATCCCAGAGTTTTTATCTTAGAAATTCTAAACCTAGAACCCAAAAACTCATGAAGAAATTATCTTTTTTACTCATTCTGTTTTCATTTTCATTTGTTGCTTTTCCCCAAACTGGTGAATGGGTTGAGCTATTTAATGGAAAAGACCTTTCCGGTTGGAAAATTTCCGAAAACCCATCTTCATTTTCGGTGGCAGATAATGTGATTAAAATTGACGGACCAAGAGGACACGCCTTCTATGATGGTCCTGTTGGAAACCATGATTTCAAAAACTTTGAATTGATGGTTGAAGTCAAAACAATGCCTAAGGCAAATTCGGGTATTTTCATTCACACTGAATTTCAAGAGACAGGTTGGCCAAATAAGGGTCATGAAATTCAAGTCAATCAGAGTCATGGAGATTGGCGAAAAACCGGTTCCGTTTATTCTTTTAAAGATGTAAGAGAAACTTATGTCAAAGACGGAGAATGGTACACAGAGCATATTATTGTGAAAGGTGATCAAATCACTGTCAAAGTCAACGGTCAAACCATCAATGAATACGATGAGTCAGAAGATCGTACTGGAGATCTTGGAACCAAAAAACTGAGCTCGGGTACCATTGCGCTTCAAGCCCACGATCCTGAAAGTGTAATCTATTACAGAAGTGTAAAGATTAAACTGTTGGATTGATCACTGATTCCCTATTTAACTTTGAAATGCTTAATCCTAGGATTAGGCATTTTTTTTGAGTTGTATCCATAAAACCACACAGATGATGACATTCACCTACCGAAGAATTATTTCCTACTTTTTTAGAGGATTACTATTTCTTACACCACTAGCTGTGACGGTTTATGTAGTTTATGCCATATTCATTTTTTTGGATAACCTAATTCCCGTCCCCATTCCAGGAATAGGAATTTTGATGGTTTTGGCTTTGATCACCTTTGTAGGATATTTAGCCAGCTTATTCTTTGCCAAGCCCTTCTTTGAATGGTTTGAGCGTGGGGTCTTTAAAATTCCCTTGGTCAACTTACTTTATACCAGTATCAAGGACTTAATGGGGGCATTTGTTGGTGACAAAAAGAAATTTAGTGCGCCAGTGATCGTTGAGATCAGTGATTCTTTATCCCGTTTAGGGTTTATCACTCAGGAAGATCTCAACATTATTAGTCATCCTGAATTGGTCGCAGTTTATTTTCCACATAGTTATAATGTGTCAGGAAACGTGTTTTTGGCAAAGCGAGAAAAAGTGAAACCATTAACTGGAGTAAAAAGCTCTGATGTAATGAAGTTTATGGTTTCAGGTGGGGTATCTCCGCTTGTTGAGCATTAATATGGTTTAATCCTCATTTTTATGATATCGTACAAAAGCTATCCAATCACCTTCCGGCGACCAGGAATGAACATTGATTGTGCCTTGACCACCATAGAAAACAGGCGTTAAATCTTTGATATCTTTGGTCTCCATATCCAGTAAGCGGAGTTTTACATCTTTACCAAAAGGATGAGCTCCTTTTTGATCTTCGAGGTAGGAGATGATAACTGCAGTTTTATTATCTGGGGAAGGATGGGGGAACCAGTTATCCAAATCATCGCTTGTCAATTGCTCTACTCCGCTTCCGTCGACCTTCATTCTATAAGCTTGCATTCTTCCCGTGCGATTGGAATTAAAATAGATCCATTGACCATCGTAAGAATACTCAGGGCCATCATCCAGTCCTGGGGATTTTGTTAATTGGATTTCTTCTCCTCCCTTAGTAGGAATCACGTAAATATCCCATTCGCCTTCACGTTGGGCACAATAGGCGAGCATTTTTCCGTCAGGGCTGATTCCATGCCAGTAGCTTGGGTATTTTTCTGTAAGCAACCGTGGTGGTGAGGTTCCATCCATAGGCATGGTATAAATCTGTGAACTTTTACCAGGCTCACTTTTACTGATGACCAAAAGCTTCCCATCAAAACTGATTCCGTGATCATTGTTTGCTCGGGTAATCTGATCTGGAAATAACTGACCAAGCTTTTGACCATTCAAATCCACCTTTTCCAAATATCCACCTGAATTGATTAATAGAAATTTCCCATCTCTTGACCAGTTTGGAGCCTCAAAATGACGCTTTTCTTTTAGTATAGTTTTCTCTTCACCCGTCTTTACATTTAAGACAACTAATTCTGAAGTAATACCTTCCGGCACTTGAGCAAAATTCTCATTTACACACAACAGGAAAATGAGTGAAAGGATAGTCAGGAATTTCATGGTTTTGGGTTTGAATTGATAAAGGATAGAAGTTACTGAAAAACTTCTACGACCTGTTCTCCTTTGGTAACAAACTTCCCGATTTCCCACATGGGCTGATTTTCCCGTTTCATAGTTTCTTCAAACCACCCCTTGTTTTCCGGTGCAACAGAGATTAAAAGTCCTCCGCTAGTTTGCGGATCACAGAGTTTGACTAAGTCCATGCCCACGACACCTTTTGTCTTCGTGTTATAAGCATTCCAGTTGCGGTAGGTGTTATCCGGGAATATGAATTGGTTGATATATTCCTGTATACCTTCGATCAAGGGGAGTTTACTGATTTCTATTTCCGCAGAAAGTCCGGCACCATCTGCCATTTCTATCAAATGTCCTAAAAGGCCAAATCCAGTCACATCAGTCATGGCATGAACTTCTTCATGATTTCCCAGCACAGCTCCGATGGAATTCAACTTGCAAGCGGTATCAAGTAAATTGAGATAATCCTTTTCCTGAATTTTTTCTCTTTTCAAGGCAGTAGCCAAAACACCTATACCGAGTGGTTTGGTTAGGAAAAGTAAGTCTCCTTGTTTAGATCCCTGATTGGTTTTGATTTTTCTTGGATGAATAATTCCATTTACAGAAAGTCCGAAAATAGGATCCTTTGCAGCAATGGAATGACCGCCTGCCAATTCAATTCCTGCTTGCTTGCAAATGCTTTTTGCTCCTTCCAATACTTTTGCAGCCAATTCAGGAGCTAATTTTTCTACCGGCCAACTCAAAATTGCGTTAGCGAAAATCGGTTTACCTCCCATGGCATAGACATCAGAGATGGCATTGGCTGCAGCAATTCTTCCAAAATCAAATGGATCATCAACGATAGGTGTAAAAAAATCAACCGTATTAATAACTGCCAAATCATCCGAAACTTGATAAACTGCAGCATCATCTTTATGAGAATTTCCAACCAAAAGATTTGGGTCAGATTGGAAAAACGAACCGCTTGCACTCAAGATTTGATCCAAGATAGCTGGCGCAATTTTGCAACCGCAGCCGGATCCCTCGCTCCATTCAGTCAGTCTTGTTGGTTTATTTTCCATGGTTTTATTTTTTGATTTTCAGTAAAAGTTCGACTTGTTCATCCAGAGATTTACCTGATAAGTTCAGGATTTTTGTTTTTTCGTCTTCATGACGGGTAAGGTCAAACTCATAAGTTTTGTCGTAATAAATCAACAAATTAGAAATCCATGAGGCTGAGTTTTTTTCCTGAATTGCTTCAATTGCTTGCTGAGTCCGTTGTCCTCCAAGTCTTTTTTGAATACGTTTAACAGCTTCAATGAGCGCACCCTCTGGTAGGTTACCATATTCTTCGGCTATGTGTGCAATTCGCTCCTCTGTTGTTTTCTGAACATCAATAAGCATCGCTTTGGACATTTGCTCATAAAGTCGATCAGGAAGGATCAGCCTTCCAATTTTTCGGCTTTCATTTTCTACCCATGTTGGAATAGATGGATCTAGGACAAAAAGATTTTCTGCAAGTAAATTTTCAAACTGCTCTACGGTTGGTTGTGGTGGTAGACCAATTGCTCCAAATGACGAACCCTTGTGATTTGCTATTCCTTCAAGATCAAGAATTTGTTCTCCTTTTTCCTTCAGCTTTTGGAGCAAAACAGTTTTTGCAGTTCCAGTTTTTCCACCTAAAATAATCAACCTTCGATCTTTTCTAACCTCTTCAAATGTAAAGGTTCGGTAGGTTTTGTAGCCTCCCTTCAATCGGTAAACTTCAAATCCCACCATTTCCAAAAGCCAAGACAGAATCTGACTTCGCATCCCACCTCTCCAACAATAGACAATGATTTTTCGATCTGGAAACAGTCGGATAGCTTCTTTTTGGATTTGGTGAAATCTCGGTCCAACCAGTTCAAAGCCTTTCAGCGTCGCCGCTTCAGATCCTTTCTCTTTATAAAGTGTACCGACAATTACTCGCTCGCTATTCGTTAAAATCGGAAGATTGGATGCTCCGGGAATATGACTTTGCGCAAATTCACCTTCACTTCGAGCGTCAAGAATAGGAAGTTCTTCACGAAGTTTAAAGAAATCGGGTAATGTGATGAGAGTTTCGGCCATTTAGCCTTGAATATAAAAAAAGCCGCAAAGAGTTCTTTACGGCTTTCGGATCTAAGTGTAATTAAGAATTAAAGTTGTGCGTCTAGCTTTTGTGCTAGAACAGCTTTGGGCACAGCGCCTACTTGCTTGTCTACGATTTGTCCACCTTTGAAGAAGAGAAGGGTAGGAATAGAACGGATTCCGAAGGCTTGGGCCACGGAAGGGTTGGAATCTACATCGACTTTTCCAATGACCGCTTTGCCGTCATATTCAGCTGCCAATTGCTCTACTACTGGACCGATCATTTTACATGGTCCACACCATTCTGCCCAGAAGTCAACCAAAATAGGCTGATCGCCTGCGATTATTTCTTCAAAATTGGCGTCGGTGATTTCTATTGCTTTTCCCATTTTATTTTTGGATTTGTAATTTTCTATTTTCAAATATATCAGCAAAAGCGGATTGAGGGTTATTAAGTTCCTGTAGGGTTAGAAATTATCTCTATATCCCATAGAAGTTGTCAATTCAAAAACTTTCAAACGACCTTATAAACGACCTCTGGTATTGTTTTAAGTTCCTGAATCATTTCCGAGCTTGGATCGATGGTGAATTTTTTGGAAAAAAGCTCTAGAGCGATGTTTTCCTTTTTGTCGACCACGTCAATGTAGAGTTTCGCGTCGCCTTTGTACTTGGTCGTAATGGCTTCGAGTTTTTCCATCAAGTCCAAGGTCAGATCATCCAGATCAATATTGACTCGAATTCCTTTCACCATTTTCCCACGCACTTCACTCAAGAGCATCATACTGGTCATTTTAAACTCCACCTCGTTCTCATTCCCCCATTTCCGTTGTTCTACTTTTCCAGTCATGAAAAGGAACCAGCCCGTCATAAAGTACTCTTTAAACTTCACGTAGTCATCTCCGAAAAGAAAGAAGGTGAAGGAACCGTGATAATCTTCCATCGTAAGAGTTCCGAAAGGTTTCCCTGTTTTGGTTGTTCGATGAGCAAAGCTACTCACCGATCCAGCCAGTTTGAGCTCATTTTTCCCGCGTAAGCTTTCCAGATCTGCTAATGCTGTCAGAGGTGTATTGGTGAAAGATTCGATCTCCAGTCGATATTGATCAAGCGGGTGACCGGAGATAAATAGTCCGACCACTTCTTTTTCGATATTGAGCTGTTGAATCTGAGAAAATGGCTCCATTGGAGCGATCGTCGGTACAGGAACTGCCATGCTTCCACCTCCGCCGCCAAAAAGACTCACTTGCGCGCTGTCTTCTTCCTGTTGGATTTTCTGGGCATATTTTGTTGCCTTTTCAATGAGGGAAATATCTCCCGGAGGTGCCTCGAGGTATTGTCTTCGATGATGTTCTTTGAAGCCATCAAAAGCTCCAGCCATGGCAAGCGCTTCCATCGTTTTCTTGTTCAAAGCTCTGGAATTGACTCGCTTGGCAAAATCAAAAATATTTTTGTAAGGTCCGCTTTTCTCACGCTCGATGATGATTTCTTCTACTGCAGCCGAACCCGCGCCTTTGATAGCGGCCATTCCGAAGCGGATTTCTCCTGCTTTGTTTACTGTAAAGCCTCCCTTGGATTCATTGACATCCGGTCCCGCGACTTTTATGCCCATTCGTTTGCATTCCTCCATGAAAAACGTCACCTGCGTGATATCATTCATGTTGTTACTCAATACAGAAGCCATATATTCGGCTGGATAATGCGCCTTTAAATAGGCAGTTTGATAAGCGATCCAAGCGTAGCAGGTGGAGTGAGATTTGTTAAATGCATAAGAGGCGAAGGCTTCCCAATCAGTCCAGATCTTTTCCAGTTTTTTGGGATCGTGGCCTTTGGCAGAAGCCTGTTCGACGAACTTTGGCTTCATTTTATCTAGGACATCTTTCTGCTTTTTACCCATCGCCTTTCGCAAGACGTCAGCCTCACCTTTGGTAAATCCTGCCAGTTTCTGAGACAAAAGCATTACCTGTTCTTGGTAGACCGTAATTCCATAGGTCTCTTCCAAGTACTCCTTCATGTCGTCCAGATCATAAGTGATCGGCTCGGTTCCATGCTTTCTTTTAATAAAAGAAGGAATATAAGCCAATGGTCCTGGACGATACAACGCATTCATAGCGATCAAATCCGCAAAAACAGTTGGCTTAAGTTCCCGCATGTATTTCTGCATTCCTGCAGATTCATATTGGAAAATGCCGACTGTTTCACCGCGTTGGAATAGCTCGTACGTTTTAGCATCTTCGATGTCAAATTCATCCGCATCGAGCTGGATTCCATGTCTTTCTTTCACGATTTTGATCGCATCCTTGATCAAAGTCAGGGTCTTTAATCCCAAAAAGTCCATTTTCAACAATCCTGCGGATTCTACCACAGAGTTGTCAAACTGGGTGCAAACCATGTCCGAATCCTTCGCTAAAGCCACAGGTACGAAATTGGTGATGTCGGAAGGTGTGATAATCACACCACAGGCATGAATTCCTAAATTTCGTACAGATCCTTCCAGTATGGTTGCCTGATTTATGGTTCGTGCCATTTCATCGTTTCCGGAGGCAAGCCGGATCAGCTCCTCGGCTTTTGCAAGTAATTCACCTTGGCCTTTAAGCTTTTCCAACAAGGCAGGTCTATTTTTCGCTAGCGCAAAAAGTGCTTTAAGTTTAATGTCAGGGACAAGATTTGCCAGTCTCCCTGCATCTGCCAAAGGCAAATTAAGGACTCTCGCCGTGTCTCTAATCGCTGACTTAGCTGCCATTGTACCATAAGTGATGATCTGAGCGACTTGATTCGACCCGTATTTCTTGATCACATAGTCGATGACACTTTGCCGACCTTCATCATCAAAGTCAATATCAATATCGGGAAGTGAAACCCGATCAGGATTTAGGAATCTCTCAAAGAGTAGATCGTATGCTATCGGATCGACATTGGTGATCGCTGTACAATAGGCCACCGCAGAACCTGCGGCAGAACCACGACCCGGTCCGACCGATACGCCCATTTCCCGAGCTGCTCGGGTGAAATCCTGAACGATAAGAAAGTAACCGGGATAGCCTGTTTTTTCAATAGTCGCCAACTCGAATTCTAAGCGTTCCTGGATTTCTGAAGTAAGCTCTGGGTAACGTTTTTTAGCCCCTTCGTATGTCAGGTATTTTAAGTAGGCGTTTTCCCCTCTTTTCCCACCATCAATCTCATCCTCTGGATGCTTGAACTCTTCAGGAATATCAAATTTTGGAAGTAAAACTTCACGGGCAAGCTTGTATGCCTCGATTTTATCGACTATTTCTTGCGTACAAA
>CAYTXN010000157.1:0-7692 GCA_964441195.1 uncultured Limnohabitans sp. | reverse complement strand
TCTCTCAAAGCTTCCCGAAATTGTATTTCTCTCATTTGTAATGACAAAATTTTGGCTCGTAAAAATAGAAAGGAATCGGGCAAAAGCAAAAGTTGAATTGACCTTTATCCCATAAGGCCTTTAGCCCAGATAGACGGTCTTGGAATTCACAAACTCCAAAATACCCATTCGGCCTAATTCCCTTCCAAATCCTGATTTCTTAATTCCTCCAAATGGTAGGGCAGGTTGGGAGGCAACTATGGAGTTTAGAAAAACTGCACCACTTTCAATTTCTGCCGCAAGTAGTTCACCTCTAATCAGATCAGAAGTCCAAATAGACGACCCTAGACCAAATTCTGTCGAATTTGCTATCCTGATTGCTTCAGCCGCATTTTTTACTTTGAAAATCGTAGCCACCGGACCAAAAAGTTCTTCAGAAAAGGCCGGGGAATTTTTCGGGATATCAGTTAAAATTGTAGGCGTGAATTCAGCACTTCCTTCTTTGGGTTTCTGACCACCATATAGGATTTTTGCGCCCATTTTTACAGACTTTTCAACTTGCTCATAAAGCTCCGAAGCGAGATCTGGCCTTGCCATACAAGCGAAATCCGAATTTTCTTCCATCGGATCGCCGAATTTGAGTTGACTTAAATTTTCATTGAATTTTTTCAAAAAGTATTCATAAACAGACTCTTCAATGATAAATCGCTTGCCTGCGATGCAACTTTGTCCAAAATTGACCATTCGGGCTTTGACCGCTATTTCGGCAGCTTTGGAAATATCCGCATCCGCCAGCACGATAAATGGATCACTACCACCTAGCTCAAGGAGAGACTTTTTAATGTTTTTTCCAGCTGCTGAGGCAACCGCGGCACCCGCTTTCTCACTTCCGGTTAGCGATACAGCTTTGACGCGATCATTTTCAAGAAGTGATAAGGTTGCTTTGGTGTCAATCAAAAAGCTTTGAAAAACACCTTCAGGAAAGCCCGCTTCGCGAAAAATTGATTCGATCGCCAAGGCACATTGCGGAACATTCGAAGCGTGTTTGAGGATTCCCACATTTCCAGCCATCAGTGTTGGTGCTGCAAATCGGAAAACTTGCCAAAAAGGAAAATTCCAAGGCATTACCGCAAGTATTGCTCCCAATGGCTGATGGAGGATTTTGGCCTTCTTACCGTCAGGGAGGCTAATTTTTTCAGGAGAAAGAAATTCCTCAGCATTTTCGGCGTAGTAATCACAAGCCCAAGCACATTTCTCAATTTCCGCTCGGGATTCCCGAATGATTTTCCCCATCTCTAGGGTGATAAGTCGAGCGTATTCTTCTTGGTTTTTACGCAGGATTTCTCCTACTTTTTTTAACAGTTCAACCCGATCCGAAATAGAGGTGTTTTTCCAAGACAAATAGGCCTTAGAAGAAAGGTCGATTTTGTTTTCAATTTCAGTTGGAGAAAGCAGCGAGAATTCTTTGACAACTTTCCCAGTCCAAGGATTTATCGACTGGATTTTACTCATTTTTCGATCGGTTTTCCAGCTTCATTCCATGCTGTGATTCCACCTTCCAGCATATAAACCTTCTTAAAACCGGCTTTTTGCATCTGATCTGCAGCTCTACGAGTTCGGGCTCCGGAGCGGCAATAGAGGAGATACGTTTTATTTTTGTTGAGTGCTTCGATATTCTGGGAGAAGTTTTCTCCAAGGAAATTAATATTTAATGATCCGGCTAAATGTCCTTCTGCCACTTCCTCTGGAGTTCGGACGTCAATCACTTTGTTCTTTTTCTTGGATGACATTTTCTCAAATTCTGCGATTGAAATGACATTAATAGAATCCTTTTCAACAGTTTGGGCTTGTGCTGTGATCCCCAAAATCAAGAAGGCGAAGAGAAATACTAATTTGGTTTGCATAGGTATTTGTTGAATTAGTGAATAAGGTCTGCCATATTGAACAGAAAAATTACTCCATTTCGTTTCAAAATGCGCATAAAGATCGCTTTGATTTCAGACTCACACAGTTACATTGATCACACAACCCTAAATTATCTACAGGATGTGGATGAAATCTGGCATGCTGGAGACATAGGAAGCCTAGAAGTGATGGAGGCTTTGCCAAAAGATAAGCCTGTTCGGGCAGTTTTTGGAAATATTGACGATCAGGCGATTCAAGAGGAATATCCGGAGTGGCAAGAGTTGGAATTAGCAGGAGTAAAAGTACTGATGACACACATTGGAGGAAAACCACCCCGATATGCTAAAGGCATAAAACAGAAAATCAAGGAATTCGGAGCTCAACTCTTTATTTGCGGGCATTCCCATATATGCAAGGTGGAATTTGATCCGGTACTTAATTGCCTTTATATGAATCCCGGGGCGATGGGCCGACATGGTTTTCATATCATGCGAACTTTGCTACTTTTCGAGTTGGAAGATGGGAAAATTCAAAACCTTCGAGTGGTGGAGCTGGGAAAAAGGGGAGGGGTTTAAATCATAAATAGTCAAGAAAATCGATTTTTTATCTTGGATCACTATAAATGAAAGTCTCAAGCTTAATCGATAATTTGAGTTAAATTCCATTCTATGAACTATACCTTCCTGATCCCGCTTGTTTGCTTTTTTATTTTCTCAGATGCTAAAGCTCAAGAAAAACCCCTTAAAATCGGTGTTGCCGGACTGAATCATGGCCATGTTCCTTGGGTCTTGAATGCCAATAAAAGAGCCGATCTGGAAATTGTAGGAATCTCAGAACCCAATCGGGAACTTGCTGAAAAGTACTCCAAGCAATACGGATTTTCCATGGATTTGGTGTTTGATACCTTGGAAGAAATGTTGGAAAAGACCAAGCCCGAAGCTGTGACTGGGTTTGGAAGCACTTTTGCCCACCTTGAAATCGTGCAGCATTGTGCGCCAAAAGGAATTCATGTGATGGTGGAAAAGCCTTTGGCGGTCAGCTTGGAACATGCTCTGGAAATGAAAGCGTTGGCGGAAAGGCACAATATTCACCTCTTGACCAATTATGAAACGACTTGGTATCCGAGTAATAAAAAAGCTTATGAAATCCTTCACTCAGGTCAAATCGGAGAAACCCGAAAAATAGTGGTCCGGGACGGACACCGTGGCCCAAAGAAAATCGGAGTTGGTCCTGAGTTTTTGGAATGGCTGACTGATCCTGAGCTGAATGGTGGAGGAGCTTTGATGGATTTTGGATGCTACGGTGCCAATCTCAGCACATGGCTGATGAAAGGTGAAAGGCCGATTTCTGTTACCGCGGTGACTCAGCAACTCAATCCAGCTGACCATCCGAAAGTTGATGACGAAGCCACGATTATTGTCACTTATCCGAATTCCCAAACTATCATTGAGGCATCCTGGAATTGGCCAATTGGTCGCAAGGACATGGAAATCTATGGGTTGACCGGAGCTGTGATTGCGGACAATGGCCGCGAACTTAGACTCAGAATAGCTGAAGGCTACGATGGATTTTCGGAGGAAGAGTTTGACTTAGATCCACGAGAATCTCCTTTCGATGATCCCTTTACGCTGTTGATGTCAGTGGTAAGAGGAAAAGTCAAATTGGAACCGTTTGACCTGAGTAGTTTGGAGAATAATATGGTGGTGATGGAAATATTGCAGGCTGCAAAAGAAAGTGCTGCAAGTGGAAAAACGATCTATTTATCCAAAAAGTGAAACATCGATAATTTCAATTTAAACCTTCCCATACCTACTCTTCAATTCCGCCAAAATTCCCTCCAAACCATTCAGACGCATTTCATAAAGCGTGCTCAACCACATCCCGAGTTTTCCTTCGGGAAAGCCTTTTCTGTGCAGCCAAACCAAGTAATCCTCAGGAACGTCACACAGTAATCGCCCTTTGTATTTGCCAAAAGGCATAGTCTTGGTCACAATATCAATTAGGATTTCTTTGTCCATAGAGTAAAAGTAAGGTGATTTTTGGGATTGAATAAAGTTTGCTCATCACTCTGGAAGGCAAAATCTCAGCGCGGTTTACGAATTATTCAAATCTGAATTTTTTCAATCGACTTTAAGTTTACTATTCAATCAAAAAAAAAGAAATCGAGCATGATGAAGAATATTTCAGAGTGTGTGAAGTATATCAGCCATGCGGGATTCCAAATGACCTTTGAAAATCAGATTTTAAACAGTTGAAAGGAATTACTCCATGGAAATTGGAATTGACAGTTTCGCAGCGTTTCCCACAGACGGAAATGGGACGATCAAAGGAACTGCACAGGAAGCGATCACGGCTTTATTAGCAAGAATCAAACTCGCTGATGAGGTAGGCTTAGATGTCTTCGGTATTGGCGAGCATCATCGCAAAGAGTTTTTGGATTCAGCCACTGCCATCATTTTGGCTGCCGCTGCCGCTCAAACAACCAAAATTAAGCTCACCAGCGCGGTTACAGTATTAAGTGCCGCTGACCCAGTTCGTGTATTTCAAGAATTCGCTACTTTGGATTTGGTGTCCAAAGGCCGAGCGGAGCTAGTGGCCGGAAGAGGTTCATTTACTGAGGCTTTTCCTCTCTTCGGGCTCAGATTGGAAGATTATGATAAGCTTTTTGCTGAAAAGCTTGGCCTGCTTCTTCAGATCAACGAAAATGAAATCGTCAACTGGTCGGGGAAGTTCAGACCAGATTTGAAAAATCAGCCCATTTATCCTAGACCTGTTCAAAAACAGCTTCCTATTTGGTTGGGAGTTGGTGGTACACCAGGTTCATTTGTCAGGGCCGGATCGCTCGGACTTCCATTAATGGTGGCAGTGATTGGAGGGGAAACACAACGTTTTCGTCCTTTGATTGACCTCTATCGGGAAGCGGGAGAAAAAGCCGGGCATCCGAAAGAAAAGCTGAAAGTGGGTCTTCATTCACTCGGATTTGTTGGAAAATCGCATGAAGAAGCTGTCGAAACCTACTACCCTGGCTACGCCGAAACCTTCACTCGGATAGGAAAAGAGCGGGGTTGGCCGCCGGTGACTAGATGGCATTTTGAAGCACAAAACTCCAGAAGAGGCGCTTACCTAGTTGGCGAACCTGAGGAAGTTGCAGAGAAAATTCTTCGGCATAGCGAGTCTTTGGGAGGAATTGATCGGTTCACCTTTCAAATGGATAATGCAGGGTTGAGCCACCAACAACTTAGCGAATCTATTGAGTTGATCGGAAAAGAAGTGTCTCCCCTTGTGAAAAGAGAATTAGAATAGGCATCTATTAATACTTGTAAAAATTGAGGATTGCCGATTGCAGCATTATTCCTGCACAATTGGCAATCCTTTTTGTGCCCAAGCTTGAATTCCCCCGCTGAGATGATACACTTTGGTGAATCCTTGTTGAATCAGCATTTCTGCCGCTTCCTTACTTCTCGCACCAACAGCACAATAGATGAAAATCTCCTCGTCTTTCGGCAATTCATCAACTTTGGATTGAAAGCTGGGTAAGAAATAATCCAGTTCCAATGAACCGGCGATTTTTCCCTCCGCAATTTCTTCTGAAGTGCGGACATCAATGACGATTCCGTTGGCACTTTTCTCTTGAAACTCACTTGGATTGAGATTTATGACTTTGACATTTGTAACTTCTGAGGAAGTTTCAGTCTGAGTGTTTTCTTTCTTGGAATCACAGGAAGAAAATGCAAGCATACTTGCAGTAAGTAGGAAAAGGATGTTTTTCATAGTGATGAATTTGGAGCGAATATGAGAAATCAGCATGAAAGGAAATGTGAGTTTTGATACTTTGGAGAAGTTTTATCTCGAAATAGTCTTGACTAGACGACAAAAATCAGTGGAAATTGATCTGAACTTAGAACAATTTCAAATTTGACTCATTTTATCGAATCTGTCCATTTCCCCTCACCACCCATTTGTAGCTGGTGAGTTCGCGGAGTGCCATTGGCCCGCGGGCATGTAGTTTTTGGGTGCTGATGCCGATTTCTGCCCCAAGACCAAACTGATTTCCATCGGTAAAAGCTGTAGAGGCATTGGCGTAAACAGCCGCCGCATCGACTTCCAAAAGAAAGCGCTCAATATTTTCAGGCGTTTCAGAAACGATCCCTTCGGAATGTTTGGAGGAATAAGTGGCGATATGGTCTAATGCCTCATCCAGATTCTTCACTGTTTTAATGGACATTTTTAGGCTGAGAAACTCAATTCCAAAATGGGTTTCATCTGCTTTTTGGATCAATTCGTGACGCTGAAGGTGTGCGAAAGCTTTTTCGTCAGCATATATTTTCACATTATCCAGCATCAATGGATGCACCAATTCTCCGAGTTCATCTAAAAGTTCTTCATGGATAATCAGGCAATCCAAGGAATTACAAACGCTAGGCCGCCGGGTTTTGGCATTGTGGATGATCTTTTTGGCTTTGGTCAGATCAGCCGATTCATCGACATAGGTATGCACGATTCCCGCTCCAGTTTCAATCACTGGAACTTTGGCGTTTTCTCGCACGAAATTAATCAAACCCTGAGACCCGCGAGGAATAATCACATCTACAAAACCGACTGCTTCCAAGAGTGCTTTGGTTGCAGCTCGGTCCGGAGGAAGCAACTGAAAAGCGCTAACTGGTAACCCATGCTTTTTCAAAACTTGGTGAATCAAACTCAAGATTGCCCGATTGGAAAAGTTCGCATCCGAACCTCCCTTAAGCACCAAGCCGTTTCCGGATTTGATTGCAAGAGTAAATACATCAAAGGTCACGTTGGGACGAGCTTCGTAAATTATCCCGATCACTCCAAGAGGAACCGTGGTTTTGGTTAGAAGAAGACCGTTTTCCAGCTTTTTCTCTTCCAAAATATGATGGAGCGGACTTGGAAGCTCCTTTACTTGTCTGATTTCAGCAGCAATTCCTATAATTCTTGCTTCGGTAAGCAAAAGCCTGTCAAACATCGGATTAGACAAGTCCATCCGCTCAAGGTCTTTTTTATTTTCTTCCAAAAGAAACAAGGTCTCCCGCTCCGCAAGTGTGGCAAGATCTTCCAAAATCAGATTGACCAAGCTATCGCTAATCCCGGTCAGTCGACGGCTGCTCTTTTGTACTTGCTCAAATAGGATCGAAAACTCATTCATGATCGAAAAGATATAAGTAATCGTAATGAATTAAAGGTTTTTGGTTCTTTTGTCCCATCCGTTCCAGGGCAATTTTGGATGCATATTCAGCTCTTCCTAGACCCATTTTGTGGCCTGTTTCGTCCCGAATAAGTAGAATATCTCCTTTAGAAAATTCTCCTTCGATTTTTGTGATGCCTACTGGTAACAGGCTCCGGATTACAGCTGAGGTTAAGGAGTTTTTGGCTCCCTCGTTGATGGTGATTTCACCTTTATAATATTGTGCTCCATGAGCGAGCCATTTCTTTGGCGCATTTTTGACTTTCTGTGGTTCAAACCAAGTACAGCGCAAGGTCTTTCCTAGGAATTCATCCAAAACACCGTCTCGTTTTCCATTCGCAATGATGACCTGAATCCCCAAATCAGCAGACTTTTTGGCCATGGTGTATTTTGTCAGCATCCCTCCTCGACCAAAGGAAGACTTAGTGGCTGAAATGTAATTGGAGACTTCAGGCATTGAAAAAGCGACTTTTTCTACTAACTCCGAACCAGGTTCCAAGGGATTCCCTGTGAAAATCCCATCGACGTTTGTCAATAGCATCAGCGTATCTGCATTGATCATAGCAGCAGTCAGACTGGCCAATTCATCATTGTCGGTAAACATC
>CAYTXN010000156.1:0-7729 GCA_964441195.1 uncultured Limnohabitans sp. | reverse complement strand
GAATGGAAGAAAAAAAAGCTTCTGAAATTTTAGTAATGGATCTTAGAAAAATAAAGAATGCTGTAGCCGACTTTTTTGTAATCTGCTCCGGAAATTCAGACACCCAACTAGAGGCTATCTCCGAGTCAATAGAGGAGGAAATCCAGAAGGCAAACGAAAAACCAGCCAAAAGATTAGAAGGAAAAGCAAATGGTGAGTGGGTTTTAATGGATTATTTTGATGTAGTTGTTCATATATTCCTGAAAGATAAACGTCATTATTACGGCTTGGAGGAACTTTGGGGAGATGCCAAAACCACTCGAATTAATTAAATTCTCGGATAAACTTTCAAAAGGTTAATCCGTTTTAGCATAAGTTTAAAGAAATACCCCAAAAGCGATGAGCGAAAAAAATAAAAATAAAAGTTTAGTCCCAAAATCCCCTCAAAAACCAAATTTTCAGCTTTGGCTAATAATTGCAGCGGTTTTGGTGCTGTTGGGACTAACATGGATTCAACAGCGCGGATCGGTGATTGATATCACCCAGAAGCGATTTGAAGACATGTATATGGCGGGGGACATCTCCAAAGTAGTGATTATCCGGAATATGAACAGGGTGGATGTAACTCTAAAACCTGCCGCCCTTCAGAACCCAAAATATAAAACAGAACTTGAATCCAACTCTTCTTTCTCCAATCCTACAGGGCCGCATTATGCTCTTCAGGTAACCACGTCGGATAAATTTCAGACAGATTTCCAGGCAATGGAAGAGAAAGTTCCGGAAGAAGAACGAATCGGTGCGTCAGTGACGAATGAAGAGAATTGGAGCAGTTACTTTGGAAGCTTTGGTTTCCTGATTTTGCTGTTCGTATTCTTCTGGTTTATGATGCGAAGAATGGCTGGTCCTTCTGGTCCAGGTGGACAAATATTCAACGTTGGTAAATCAAAAGCTCAGCTTTTTGATGCCGAAAACAAAGTTAAAATCACTTTTGACAATGTTGCTGGCTTAGATGAAGCAAAAGAAGAAATTCAGGAGATCGTTGAGTTCCTCAAAAACCCTGGAAAATTCACCAAACTAGGGGGTAAAATCCCAAAAGGCGCATTGCTAGTAGGCCCTCCGGGTACAGGTAAAACCTTGCTTGCGAAAGCTGTTGCAGGTGAAGCTGGAGTACCATTCTTTACACTTTCAGGTTCCGACTTCGTCGAAATGTTCGTCGGTGTGGGTGCAGCCCGAGTTCGTGATTTGTTTAAGCAAGCCAAAGAAAAAGCGCCTTGTATCATCTTTATTGATGAGATCGATGCTATCGGTAGATCAAGAGGCAAAGGACAAATGCCAGGATCAAATGACGAGCGTGAGAATACTTTGAATTCCCTTCTTGTCGAAATGGACGGTTTTGGTACTGACTCAGGAGTAATCGTACTCGCCGCTACCAACAGACCTGACGTATTGGATAGCGCATTGTTGAGAGCTGGTCGTTTTGACAGACAGATTTCTATTGACAAGCCGGATATCAACGGTCGTGAGGCCATCTTCAAAGTGCATTTGAAGCCAATCAAAATTGCTGATGATATTGATCCTAAGAAATTAGCTGCGCAGACTCCTGGTTTTGCTGGAGCTGAGATTGCCAACGTATGTAATGAAGCAGCTTTGATCGCTGCGAGAAGAAATAAGACAGCAGTTGACATGCAGGATTTCCAGGATGCAGTAGATCGTGTGATCGGTGGTCTGGAGAAGAAAACCAAAATCATTTCACCTGAAGAAAAAAGAATCGTTGCTTATCATGAAGCGGGTCACGCTGTGGCTGGCTGGTTCCTGGAGCATGCAGATCCATTGGTGAAAGTAAGTATAGTGCCTCGTGGTGTCGCAGCATTGGGATATGCGCAGTATCTACCAAAGGAGCAGTTCCTCTATCAAACTGAGCAATTGATCGATGAAATGTGCATGACCCTCGGTGGACGTGCCGCTGAGCAAATCATCTTTGGGAAAATTTCGACAGGAGCTTTGAGTGATTTGGAAAGAATCACCAAAATGGCCTATTCCATCGTCTCAGTATATGGAATGAACGAGAAATTAGGAAATATTTCCTTCTACGACAGCAAAGCGGATGGTTACAAAATGACCAAACCATATTCCGAAGCGACTGCCGAAATGATCGATCAGGAAGTGAGCAAATTGATTCAATTTGCCTATGGCAGAACGATCGACCTTCTGAAAGAACATGAAGAGCATCTGGAAATTCTTGCCAAAGAGCTTTTGGAAAAAGAGATCTTATTCCAGGCTGACCTTGAAAAACTGATCGGTAAGCGTCCTTTTGAAAGAGAAACGACCTATCAGGCTTTCACAAATAAAAAAGACAAAGTAGTAGTGGATCAAGACGTAGTGAAAGATGATATCTCTCCTGCAGATCCAGATGCTGAACCCACCGAAGTACCGGAAGTAAAAGCAGAAAAATAATCGAAAAAGCTCCAAGCAGATTGGGGCTTTTTTATTTTTGCCCCACGACATTATCTTAGTACATGCAAGCTGCACCTCTGGACTTCCCTTTGAAGGGTAAAAAACTCTATTTCGCTTCTGATTTTCACCTAGGAGCACCGGATGAAGCACAAAGTAAAATAAGAGAAAAAAGAATCATTCGCTGGCTTGATTCGATTGCCGAAGACGCGGCAGCGATCTTTCTGGTCGGTGATATTTTTGATTTTTGGTTTGAATATGGCCAAGTAATTCCAAAAGGATTTATTCCCTTCATTTCTAAAATTTCTCAACTTCGAGACCAAGAAATTCCAATTCTTTTTTTCACTGGAAATCACGACCTCTGGATGAAAGATTATTTCACTCAAGAGCTAGGCATCCCAATTTACCATCATCCCATCGAACTTTCGGTAGAAGGAAAAAAGATCTTGGTTGGACATGGAGATGGCTTAGGCCCTGGGGACAAATCATACAAATTCCTAAAAAAGGTTTTTACTAATCCTACTGCCAAGTGGCTTTTTCGTTGGCTACATCCAGACCTAGGCATCAAACTTGCAAAAGCTTGGTCGAGTCGTAGTAGAATTACGAATATGGGAAAAAATGAAAATCGCTTTCTTGAAAATGACGAATGGCTTTGGCAGTATTGTAAAGAGCTGGAAGCTCGAGTTCATCATGATTTCTATATTTTCGGACATCGGCATTTGCCCTTGGAGCTTCCTGTGGGGGAAAAATCCACCTACTTTAACCTTGGGGAATGGGTCTCTCAAAACACGTATTTGTCGTTCGATGCAAATGGCGGCAAGCTTTTGACTTTCGAGAAATGAAATTGTCGCTGACCCTTTTGTTTTGCTTCTTTGTCAAAGGGCTCTGGGCTCAAGAAACGCTGGAGTTACAAGCTCCACTTGCTGAAATTTCTATTGCAAACTTGGACTTAGTTTCTTTGGATACACGAGACCAAATTTTTGCCAGTACCGCTTCTGGAGATATCTATCTATTTGATAAGTCAGGCAAGCAAATCAATCTTTTTTCTCCACCTCGACAAGCAAGAATCCAACAATTAGAGGCTTCTTGGACAGTGAATATTTTCACATTTTCCTCGGATTTACAGGAATTTCGGGTGATGGATCGCTTCCTCAATCCTATTGCAGAGAATAGTCTCTTGCTCGATAATATCATTTTACCCAAAGCAGCGACCCTTGGAAATAACAATGTCATTTGGGTTTGGGATGAGTCAGATTTATCCTTGAAAAGTGTTGACTATCTCAGGAAACAAATTCTCCAATCTCAACCTTTGAATCTGATTTTAGCCTCAGACGATTTACGAGTGACTGAAATTCGGGAATTTAAAAATCGGCTTTTCATGAACTTTCCTGAATCTGGAATCTACATTTTTGATAACCAGGGTAATTATTTAAAAAAAGTAAAAATTGAAATTGAGCAGCGAATGTGCTTTTACAAGGAGAATTTGTTTTGGGTTGAGGGCAAAAATCTAAAAAGGTATTCGCTTACCGACCAAGCTTTTTTTGATATGGGTGAATTGCCTTCAGGGAATTTTCAGTCCGTCCAGATTGGACAGGAGATTATCACATTTGTGGAGAAAGATCGGATTCTAGTTTATGCTTTGCCTGAGAGATTGAAGAGGATCAAATAACGTTTACTGCAGTGAGTGTTGAATTGGTTAGCACGCCGAAGTGAGTGTACTTCATTCCTTTGCCGCTATGAATGTCTCCACTCACAGCTTACGCAATTGATTATATAATTTCTATTGGATAAGTAAAGGGCTATTTAATAAGTGGGTATTTATAGTTCGCCGAAGTGAGTGTCTCCACTCACTTTTTTAATTAAAGCCTTTCCCCTATATGGGTAAGCATCCCAAAAGAATCAATACCGGTTTCATAAAACTCAAATGAGGAATATTTATAATCAACTGGACTATTGGCTAGCATCCATTTCCCTTTACAAGGATTGTTATGAAGATATTGTAATTTTTGAAAAATGATTTCTTGAGTATAAATCTCTATAGGAAGGGAGTCTCTTTGCCAAAATTCATAATCCTTATTGACCAATTCAACTTTAAATTTTTCAAGCAGTTTCAAATTCTCATTCCTCAGCTTCTTGAGAAATTGATGTCCAGTGAATTTCAAAAAACTAGAATGTGGCGACTCTTTTCCATTCATTTCTAAAAGTTCCCAAATCAAATGAATATGATTTGGCATAATCACAAACCCATAAATTCTAATAAGTCCCTTAGTTTTGAGAAATTTCAAACTTGAGATAATGATTTCCTTGTAAGAATCATCAATTAACATTGGAAGCCAATTGTGGACGGTGGCCGTAAAAAAGTAAACCCTTCCAAATTCCATAAGACAAGAAGTTTAGATGAATTTAATAAAAAACAGGTGAGTGTCTCCACTCACCTAGGCGAAAAAAAATATATGGAAATCACGTGAGTGGAGACACTCACGTGGGCACTTAATTCTACTGATCCCGTGGTAAAAAAATCTCAGCCATCATACACCTCGCACTGCCACCTCCCAGTTTTTCAATGGTGGGAATAGAAGGGCTGATGATTGTCGTATACTTTTCAATTTGTTGGATCTGACCCACATTTAGGGAGTCCAAAGCTACCTGAGACATCACAGTAAATTTTTCGTTTCCATCATTGCTGACTTCCAGCATGTTTCCGGCAAAGTTGAATTTTTGCTTGGCTGTAATAGGAATCAATTTCTTCCCGGACTTAGTCAGGGATTCCTGAACCATCCTACGATCCGCCAACTTCGGAATGCTATCGAGGCATACTACCGCCAAATCCGTCCCTACATGCATCATTACATTGGTATGATAGATTGGACTGATTTGACCTTCAATCTCCTGAGCGGCCTCAAAACCAATGACAGCGTATCCCAAAATCTTCGCCACATAATCCAATGGAACAGGATGGGTCCGCTCTGAATAGCAGGCATAAATCACCTTGGTATGATGATCAACTACCATGCTTCCGGTGCCTTCCAAAAATTGGCCACTTTCCTCAAAAAAGCTAAGATCCAATATCTCATTGACCTTAAATCCTAAATGCATCAACTGCTCGATGATTTCCTTTCTCCGCTCTAATCTCCGATTCGGAGAAAACATTGGATATAGAATCAGCTTTCCATCAGGATGCGTACTAAACCAGTTGTTGGGAAAAACGGAGTCTGTTTTTACCGGATTATCGGTGTCCTCAATGACTAGCACATATACACCCTGATCACGAAGCATTGCCACAAATCCATCAAACTCATCTCTTGCCAAAGCCCTGATTTCATTGGATGATCGTGAATCTTGTTTTTGGTAAAAGTTATTTTCTGCAGTCTCGGGGTTAAAACCAAAGTTTGCCGGGCGAACCATCAATATCGTTGAACTTGTCTGCATGAGTTAGTTTTTTGCAGGGTAGCGGTACAATACCGGATGAATATTGAATCGCTTTTCGCTGATAGTGTAATAAGCCTTTCCATCAGGCTGAAAACCAATTGCCTCACCTTGCGGTTCGGGCACATAAGGCAATTCCTTAGGGTCTCTTGATAATGCATCGGCTATTTTCTCCCCCTGTTTTCTATCCCAATAGTAAATTTTAAAGTAATTCTTGATCAGGATTTTAGATCCATCTTGGCTGATATCCGCCGCAGTGGCACTAGTAAAAGGAAGCTTACCTAGCTCTTCGGCAATCACATCTTTTTTACCAAAATCATTGGATCTCAATCTGAAAAGTGTGTTTTTCTTGTTTCGTTTTGATACCACAAACAAGTCTCCAGAAATAGGATCAACGAATAAACTCTCTGCATCCATCGCTCCATCTGGATACTTAAATTTCAAAACTTCAGGCTTCAGCGTAATTTCCTTTTCAATTTTGCTCGGTTCCAAAAACCTATAAATCTTCACCGATTTATGAACTGCAGCATTGTCTCCGATCTCTGCGACATAGACATAGGATTTTCCATTAGGACCGGGACCTACGGCTATATCTTCCCAATCCCGATTTTCGACGTCTTCCAAAATGATCTTTCCAATCTCATTTCCCAAGGAATCCAAGATATATACTGCCACCTCTCCCCCACTATCTGTGTGCGTGTAGAATTTATCAGGATGATTTTTGGAAAAAGCCAAGCCACTCATCTCTTCCAAAATAGGATTGTCGATCGTGCGAATGGAAATTCCAGCCAAGTAGACTGAATCCACTTTTTGCTGCGCAAAACCTGAAAATGATAGGAAAAGAAGTATTGGAAGGATTTTATACATTGAATCAAAAATACGAGAAAAGGCGGTTTTTGTCTGAAAATGTGAGAAACCTTCCTGTTAAATTTAATTATTGAACGCTTAATTTAACCTCAATATGAACCCAATTTTAAAGAAAATGTACTTCAAAGAGGGGATGAAAATAAGGATTTGGAATGCTCCAAATGATCTAAACTCGCTTTTTGATTCTTGGGAAAAAGAAGGTTTTCTGGCTAAATCTGATGAAAAACCAACCTTCCTACTCGCTTTTGTGCAGACTGAAGAAGAGGTGAAAAAGTACTTCCTGGAAATGCATGAGCTTTCACCGGAAGATGAAGCAATTTGGATGGCTTATCCCAAAGGAACTTCCAAAAAATATAAAGCCCAGGTTAATCGTGATTCGGGTTGGAAGATCGTCGGAGACATGGATTACGAAGGGGTCAGACAAATTGCCATTGACGAAGATTGGTCCGCACTCCGGTTTCGAAAATTAAAGTTTATTAAGACCCTTACGAGGAGTTTTAGTGCGAAAAATCAGTAGGCAGTCGCAGTTGTCAGTGATCAGTAGGTAGTCGCAGTTGTCAGAGTTTTCTAGGCAAAATTTGTAATCAATAAGTAGTTAGAGGTAAGTCGTTTGCACAATTCACAACTTACCACTTACTTTTCACTTAAGCGTATTGAGTTTTTGCTTTGAAAACTCAGATGAATTTGCCGAGGAGATTAAAAAGCTTTAGCTTTTTTACTTTGTGCACTTGGAAAGGATTGATCCCCTCAAAACCTTTGATGTTCAGATAAAGGTAACAACAGACTAATCTCTCTTCCTTTGCGCAATCTCTGCGGTTAAAAAAAAGGTGCTGACAGGTAGAGAAAGAGAGCCAGTATTCAGTTAGTAGTCGCAGTTGGCAATGCCTAAGAGTTGTAAATAGTGAATAGTAAGTGGTAAGTCGTTAGTACAACTTACCACTTACTGTTTACAACTTACACAAAGTCTACTGAATACTGCGACTGATCACTGCCTACTGAACTAAGC